>JAOZTQ010000168.1:0-2050 GCA_029939085.1 Candidatus Nanopelagicales bacterium | reverse complement strand
CCGCAGCCTTCTTCGGAGCCGCCTTGGCTGAACTCTTCTTAGCCGTGGACTTCTTATTGACCGAGTTATTCGTGGAAGTCTTCTTCTTCGCGGTAGAAGACTTCTTGCCCTTACTGGCCGCAGTCGACGCAGTCTTCTTCTTCGCAGTGGACTTTGTGGTCACTTTGCTCCTTTTCGCAGCACCTGACGCGCTTGCGGTCTTGACAGCCATGGCCCTCCCTGGCCGACACAAAGGGCCCGTGTCAAGTCTTTTTCAGTCGACTTGGACGGGCTTTGGCGCGGTGGCGCTCCCCTATTGTGGCACGGATACCCGAGGAAGCATCCGCGTCACCCCCGGGCGAGGCGCATCGCTCCCTAAATAACGCTGAGATTGCGGACTGCATTCCCCAGAAAATGCCCCATTTAGCTGCTTAGGAACTCTTGGCTGCTTCTTTTTGCTGGCGTTTCCAGATGCGTACCCGTTCCAAACTCTCGGGTCCAGTCACATCTGCGACGCTCATATGCACATCCGGATCTCCATAGGGGCTACAGGCCTCGACTGCACCAGACATATTTTGGGGCAGCCGCCCACTCTTCAGTAGCAGGGCGAGAAAAATCCGAGCTTTTTGATCACCAAATCCCGGTAGGGCCTTCAGCCGGCGCAGACAATCTTGTCCGTCTGCTGCTTCTTCCCAGATAAGTGCCGTATTTCCCGAGTACTCCTGGCAGATCTGAGCCGCCAATGTGTGAAGTCGCGTCGCCATTGACTTGGGAAAACGATGCACTGCGGGCTTAGCAGCAACCAACGAAATAACTGCATCGACGTCCATCGCAGCCAGCTGACACGGATCGAGTTGATCGGGATCGCCGAGTCGCTCGGCGATGAGATAAGGACCGGCAAAGGCTCGCTCCATCGGGATTTGCTGATCAAGCAACATGCCCGCTAGCAGAGCAAAGGGGTCCCGTGTTAGTAACTCATCAGCGGCTGGATTCAGTGAAAGGCGCAGGGCGTCCATGATGTAGACCGTATCGAATGCTGTTCGACGCGCAATCTACGCACTACCGAGTTCGAACTAGCAGGGCGAATTAGCTGGATCGGCCAGTGCTTCAGTGACGATCCGACCTACCTCATCAGCCTCAATCAGGAAACCGTCGTGACCAAAGGGGGATTCGATTACGTCAAGTTGACCGCATGTCGGAATCAAGTCGGCTAACTCAGCTTGTTGCGCAAGTGGGTACAGCCGGTCGGTATCTATTCCGGCTACCCGCACTGGAATCTCGATACCTCCCAGAACGGACTCCAACGATCCCCGATTCCGTGCGACGTCATGTGTAGTCATTGAGTCGGTGAGCGATATATATGATCCGGCATCGAAACGATGCAGGATCTTGTCGCCGTGATGATCGAGATAAGACTGGACCGCGAATCGACCAGCACCAACATGACGTCCCGTCACACATGAGGACAACGCATCTTCACCACGCTGAGCCATGCGGCCGAAGCGCAGATCTAGTTCTCGTGATGTTCGGTAGGTGAGATGCGCGAAACGTCGAGCTACCTGCATCCCGGCATAGGGCCCAACTGATTGCTCGTAGTAGTCCCCTGAGGCCCAGTTGGCGTCAGCAGTGATTGCCTGAACTTGAGCTGTTTGCGTAGCAATCTGATCGCCTGAAGCTGCGGCGGTTGTGGCCAACATGACCGCCGCTTGTACCTGCTGCGGATGCTGTACTGCCCACTCCAGAACCCGCATACCGCCCATCGAACCTCCGACGACGAGCGCAAACGAGCGAATACCGAGCCGGTCGGCCAACTTTCGTTCGACCTCGACTTGATCGCGGATCGAAATACGCGGCCAACGAGACCCCCATGCTTTCCCATCAGCATGGCGACTTGCTGGACCTGTGGTTCCCTGACAGCCGCCCAGTGCGTTGGCACACACCACGAACCATCGATCCGTGTCGATTGGGCGGCCAGGTCCGACGAGTGTGTCCCACCACCCGGCAGTCGGTTGCCCCGGTCCTGAAGGTCCGGCGGCATGAGCATCACCGGTCAACGCGTGCTCAAGAAGGA
>JAOZTQ010000167.1 GCA_029939085.1 Candidatus Nanopelagicales bacterium | reverse complement strand
ACTACTGGGACTGGGCAGCTGGTGCGTTGATGGTTACTGAGGCGGGCGGTGTCGTCCGGGATCTGGATGGTGGCCCCGGCCGAACCGAAATGACGATCGCTGGTCCAGTTTCACTCGCGACGCAACTCGCTGAACGGCTTGATCAGTTGGGTGCCCGGGACTGTCTCTAACGGATACGTCTGGAATGCCACACTGAGGCTTTTCGAAATTTTCTGGGTTAGTCCAGACGACGGAGATCCCGGTTGAACCAGTGTGCGTTATCCACATATACCCGCATAGCCGCTTCATGAGCGCCCGGCGCGACTCGGTCCGGGTAGATCTTGGCAGGAACCCCTAATGCCATGGCTAGCGCGGGCACTTCGGTGTCATTGGTGATCAAGGCTTGTGCACCCACTAACGCACCCGAACGGACCACCGCGCGATGCAGAACCACCGATCCTGAGCCGATTAGGCAGTCATCCTCGATTTGGCAGCCCTCCATATGAACCCGATGGCCAACAACACAGCGGTCGCCCACTGTGGTGTCGAGTTCCGTCGTGCAATGTATGACCGAACCATCCTGAATCGAGGTCTGCGCCCCGACAAAGATGGCTCCCCGATCACCTCGAAGGACCGCTGTGGGCCAAATCGACGATTCGGGTCCAACGGTGACATTTCCGATGATGACCGCATCAGGGTGAACAAAGGCACTGGGGTCGATCTGGGGTTCTTGTTCACCCAGGGCGTACAAGGGCATATTTGGCTCCAAACGGTCGTTTCGTGTTGAACAGTTCACATTTCGGCATGTTGTCTGGTGGCTGGGCCGGTTTATGAGGCAGAATGCGCGGCGCAGGACGAGACAACTGCCAGTAACAGTACGGAAGAGATTCGATGGCCACCGATTACGACGCACCTCGCAAGACGGATGACGACAACAAGGACGAAAGTCTTGAGGAATTGAAATCACGCCGCGGAGATCGCTCAACGGGTTCCGTGGATGTCGACGAGACAGAAATGGCGGAAAACCTAGAGCTACCGGGCGCGGACTTGTCCGATAAGAACCTTGAGGTTCGGGTAGTTCCTAAGCAAACTGATGAGTTCACCTGCTCGGAATGCTTTCTGGTGCACCACCAGAGCCAGTTAGCTGATCCAAAGAGCATGATTTGCTCGGATTGCCTGAGCTGAGTCCGCTAGGCCAACTCAGCGTAGTCGTCGTCTTTAGCTGACATCTTGGCGATACCTCGAGAGATCGCCACATGCACTGTGGCTCCTAAAGCAGCCGAGGCCACAGAGAACAGCAAGACTCTGCCCATCGGTGCATTCAGATCCTCGGCCTCGGGCGGCTGTTGACCGGTAGAAGCGCGGTAGCCACCCTTTAAGCCCTCATTGGCGGCCCACACTGCCACCGCAGCAATGATTGGTGTGGCTATTTTCATTACGCTGCCGCTCATCAAAGATCCTCACTCTCTTCGTCCCCCTCAGATTCAACCGAGTGGGCTGCCTTATCTACTTCTACCGCTTGCCGCAGCACGGAAGCGACCTTTTCCGGGTGTCGGGTCGAGAATAGCCAGTAAGGATGTGGGTCGTCGGGGTCGGTCACCTCGACCATGACTGAAGTGTGGCAGCCAGAGGTCCGCAGTGACAGAAATGCAGCAGGATCTAATCGGGTGGAGCGAGCTTCTGTGGATAGTTCCTCATCAAGTGGAACTATCCGGCCCACCCACTGCAGCGGAAGTCGGGCACGTCCCACTCGGATCACCCGCTCGTCGATCCGAATTACGGTAGCCGCCACTATCAACAAGGTCGCGGCTAGCGCTCCACCGGCGCCGGCCACCAACCAACCTGCGTTCGGTCCGAATGCAAAGCCATAGGCCACGGCCACTGTCATCACAAAACCAGCGGTGGCCAGCCAAATCCACCAAGCTGGCCCAATACGTTCCCGATAGATCAGATCAGTACCGTCCTGACCTTCCTGCCACTGCATAGTAGATATTCGCATAGGCTGGCTCGGTGTCCGAGTCCCCGCTGGCCAATGACGGTCCACCCTCGCCAGGAACTTTGCTGCCAAGTCACTATCGCGAATGTTACGGGTGCGGTCCCGAACTGGACTTCGGGCTGCGCATGGAGACGAAAGTTGGAAGCCAGGGCACTATCGTCGCAAATCTCTTGGTCACAGATGCTCATCAAGGTGCGCCAGGACTTATCCACGGTGGCGTTCTGGCGGCGGCCTTCGATGAGGCTTTGGGCGCCTTGAGTTGGTTGACACGGACACCGGCGGTTACGGCGCGGCTGGAGACAGATTTTCGACGACCTGTCCCGGTAGGTTCTGATTTACATATCGAAGCGTGGATTGAATCGGAAAATGGACGCAAGAGCTGGCGTTCTGCAGTGGCAACATTCAGGGACGGTGATGAGGCGGCTCGTGCCCATGGCCTTTTTGTTGAGGTGCCGCGGGACCACTTCAAGCGTCATGGCCGCAAAACCTCAACCGATCACAAAGAGCGAGGCCAAGAAAATGACTAGCGAAGTTGATGTGCTGATCAAACGACTTCATCCCGATGTGCCGTTGCCAACGCGAGGTCACCCGGGCGATGCCGGATTGGACCTGGTAACCACCGAGGCGGCTGTCTTGTCACCGGGACAACGAGCGTTATTGCCCACTGGCATTTCAATTGCGCTGCCGGCAGGATTCGTCGCCTTTGTCGTACCCCGATCGGGTTTAGCCGTTCGGCACGGAGTGTCTTTGGTCAACTCGCCCGGTACTGTCGATGCCGGATATCGAGGTGAGATCAAGGTCAGCATGATCAATCATGATCCGGCTGAATCAGTAGAGTTCCAGCGTTGGGATCGGATCGCCCAATTAGTGATTCAACAAATACCAGATGTGCAACTGCATGAAGTAGATGTCTTACCGGGAAGCGATCGCTCTGCCAGCGGATTCGGTTCTACCGGGAGATCCACCAGAAAGGATACGAACTAATGCTGCGAAAGAAGCGGGACCGAACCGAGCCGGAGAGTGAGCAACCCGAGGATGAGGTTGTGGCCGAGGAATTTGCGGACGAAGCTGAAGACGATCCGGGTGAAGTGTACGACCGATCTGCTGGGCCATTTGATCTTTCCGAGGTCGATGAGCCCGACGCAGAAGCTGCGGAGCGGTTAGACCTGGGTTGTGTGCAAGTTCCGCTCCTGGATGGCTTGGAAGTCCGGGTCGAGGTCGATCCAGACACTGAGCGGCCTGCAGCCATTACTTTCGTACGCTCGGAGGGAGCAGTACAGATCCAGGTATTTGCTGCCCGAAAGTCCGGTGGTGGGTGGGATGAGGCTCGCAGCGACATTAGTCGCTCTCTCACCAACGACGGGGGTTTGGTGGATGAACAAGAAGGGCGATTCGGAACCGAGCTGTACGGCACCGCTTACTTCACCGACGAGGACGGCGATCAGATTGAGCAACGGATGCGCTTCGTCGGAGTAGATGGACCGCGCTGGATGATTCGAGGAGTGTTACTCGGTGCTGGGGCTGTCCCAGAAGATGCTGCACCTCTGGAAGAGGTATTTTGCTCGCTGGTAATCGTTCGGGGTGATGCGGCCGTACCTCCTGGAACGCCGCTTGAAATCACACTGCCGGAACAGGTGCCAGATGCGGCGGAGATGGTCGACGAGGACGACGACGAGGACTAGCCCTTCTCCCACGCTCTCGATAACGCTGCCCTCGCGTGGTCGGCAAAAACAGCTCGATCCGCTGCGGCTTCATGACGCGCCATCGTAGACATGCCCGAACGGGGTAACGAATCAGCCCAATCCTTGGCGGCACGAAGTGGATGAAGTGGGTCATTGGCTAGTCCTACCACTCCCACTGGCAGCGATAGATTTGCCAAGTCGGCTAACTGCGGCGATTGCTGTCCACTAGTCATGCGCAGTTCCGCCGCCAATTGGGCCTCGTCGCGATCTCGCCAAGCTTTGCTAAGTTCAGCAACAACCCAATCCCCTGCATCTAGATCGTTCAGGACTGCGGCTATGCCGCGAGTGGAGATATCTATTGCGGCTGCAGCGGTCATTGCGGCGACGTCGTCGGGTCGACCT
>JAOZTQ010000166.1 GCA_029939085.1 Candidatus Nanopelagicales bacterium | reverse complement strand
CATGCCACAGTAGTCCTGCCGCTTGGGAAAGTTCGAGAATTGCTGCTCCACCGCAGCTGCCGCTGGCACGCCAATGGGATAGCTCGCGAGCTGAATGGTGTAGGAGTTGTCTGGATAACCTGCGGCGCGCATGGCCGCAACTATGTTGTCACCAGAAGTGATTACGGCGTTGGTAATTTCAGTCAGACCCTGACCCTTAGCGTATTGCTGGTTGAGCATGCTTTTTGGGTCGCCGGCGCACGATGTGAGATTCGTTTCGATGTACTTAGTAACGCACTCAGTCACGATGGTGTCGAACTGGATATCGTTGCCGCCGATGGATAGCAAGATTTGGTCAATTGCATCGCCCCGGGCGCGCACTGTAGTCGCGAAGTCTTGAAGTTGACCGGCCTGACCCTTGATGGCGACGGATCCGCTGGCGCTACTGCTGGTTCCGGTTGCGAAGTCGACCCCAGGCTTACCTGCGTCTATATCGGTTTTCGCAGTGGCGCCCGAGCAAGCGAGGTTCAGGGCGGCGGTGGATGTGTCTCCCCAATACATAGACGCTGATTCGCTGCGGTGACACAGCCAGCCGAAAAGTGGTGTCGAGTATTTCGCTAGTTGCTGCTCAGTGAGACCTGCCTGTGGGATTGGTTGCTCGTAATCTCCGGGGAATGTTTCTCGAAGATTTGAGCCATAGATTTGCGCCCACCATCTGTCTGTGAAGTTCCCTTTGGCCTTAGTTTGGGGGTTGAAACCTGCATATGCACCTCCCTCACCGGACATATATGAATCACCCATCGCGACGACCCAATTAACTCCCTGTTTTTGTTTAGGTTTGGGAGCCGGCTTAGGTGGCGTGACCGGGACTGGTGGAGTGGGTTTGTTCGGTTTGAACGATTTGGCTCCGGATGATTTTGACGGCTTGAGTGATGCTGGATCGTTGGGAAGGATGGCACGAACCTGGAACTTGCCTTTTCGGTGGCGAGAATGAAGCTCGAACATTCCCCTTTTATTTGCTGAGGATCGAGTAACGGTCCGGTACTTCTTACCCGATTTCTTCGCTCTCTTTTTCGAGTTCTTGTGCTCCAGGTACACGTTCGATCGTTTGTCATCAACGCCGGTGACTTTTCCCTTAATCCTCAATTCACCTTTTCGAACTTTGACCTTTTTGATCTTTACGTCAGCTTCGCCCTTCACTTTTGGTGTCGGTTGAGTGACAGCAGCTGTTGGCGGCTGGGGCACCGGGTTGTCATCTGCGGCTCGTGCTGGACCTGCGAGGTTCAAAGTGGCCGTCACTAGTCCTGTACTAGCTGCAACGCTGAGAAGTACCTTGAACGGATGTGAAACGGGTGCGACGACGCTCATATTTGGAAGGTACTCGCCACTCGACGATGAGGTCGGTCGAACTACTCCATTTGCGACATCAAGATCGCCGAATACCCGATCGGTGGTTCACGTTGTGGCGGTCAGGTTCGGGCAGATTCCAGCAGTCGTACTCACGCTGTATAACAGGAGTCAAGCGAGGTAGTAGGGGAGGTTTTGGGAGAGAGGTCTGTAGCCGAGGCCACGGAATGAAAACTTACGATGTGGCTTGATTAGGCCAGACCCACTTGCCGGCCGATTGAATATGGGTAGTAGATGCAATTAGTTGAAAATCGGTGGTTGTTCAGTGCCAGTGACTTAACGGCACTTGCCGAGTGCAGCCATGCCATCGAGTTGAGCCATGCTTACCGCGCGGGTTTGCTGGAGGTTGAACCGGCGCCGGCAGTCGGCATGGTGAAACTGGCAGGTATCCACGGCCTCAGACATGAGCAAAAAGTTTTGGAGCAACTGCGCCGGGAGTATGAGGTTTTAGTTATTGAGCAGCCGGATCGCGATCACGGAATCGCTGGGATTCAGGCGGCTGCAGATAAGACTTATCAAGCCATGCGGTCAGGTGTCGATGTGATTTTTCAGGGGTGTTTTTTTGACGGTCAGTTCCTTGGTTACTCAGACTTTCTGATCCGAGCGGATGAGGGTTATGAGGTCTACGACACGAAACTTGCCAAGTCAGCCAAGGAATCGGCTCTCATACAGTTGGCCAGTTACAGCGACCAAGTAGAACGATTGGGTTTTCCGCTGCCAGCGACGATGCATGTGTGGCTGGGCACTGGTGAGATTTCCAGCCATCCGGTGGCTGATCATCTCCAACAAATGCGAACGTTGCGGATCAATCTAGAGGAACGACTTGAGCAAGCTGCTCACGTACCCGATCCGCTTTGGGCCGACAAGCGAGGTGCCTGCTCAGCATGTCGGTGGCGTGAAGTGTGCGCCGATCGGCGTGAACTCGCAAGAGACCTCTCTTTAGTCCATGGCATTCGGGGCAGTCAGATAAGGAGTTTCCGTGCAGTCGGGATCCGCACAGTTGAGCAACTAGGCGAGGCAGATGCCGATCAGCGGCCAAACAGTGTCTCGGTTGGTTCGTTCAATAAGCTATCTCAGCAAGCTCGGCTGCAGGCAACGCAGGATGCGAGTCGAACGTCTAGCGATCCCACAGGTCAGGTAACTGCCGAATTTTTTGCCCGTGGTGGCGTGGACAATATGCCCGCACGCAGCGATGGTGATGTCTGGTTTGACATCGAAGGTGATCCGTTCGCATCCGAGGGAAAGGGCTTGGAATACCTTTTCGGCTTTCTGGTTCGCGATGTTTCGAACGAGAGCGCTTTTGTTGATTTATGGGCACACGATCCAGCCCAGGAAAAGATCATGTTGGAAAAGTTCGTTGATCTGATGAATGAACGCATAAACCGCTGGCCTGACCTTCACATCTATCACTACGCGAGTTATGAACGCACGAAGTTGCTGAAGTTGGCGCAACAGCACGGTACTAGGGAAACTCAGGTCCAGCGGTGGATGGACGAAAAGCGGCTCGTAGATCTGGAAAAGATCTTTCGTGGCAGTTTTCGGGTATCCCAGCGATCCTATTCACTGAAGAAATTGGAACCTCTTTACGGTTTGAAGCGAGAAGAAGATATTCAGACAGCGGGAGACTCTGTTGTCGACTACGAGGAATACGTGGATCTACTCGCAGAGGCAGCCGCGGACCCTTTGAATGCCGAAAAACTGTATGCCCGAGCTCAAGCAAAACTTAGCGACATCCGGGACTATAACGAGGTGGATTGCGTGAGCACTTACCTGCTGGACAATTGGATCCGGGAACAAATGCATCAATTCACCGGACATTAATCCTTACCGCCTTTACATAGGCACGAGACGATCGACAGAATCGTGAGGGTGATTCGATCGCTTTTCCGATACCGAGGCGCGGAACCAATAGAGATTCCCGAAGCGCTGAAAGCCTCACTGCGTGGCGAGCTACTTGAGGCTCCGCTACAAGCGTTGTACGACGAAGTGCATAAAGAAGCTCAGTCCGATCGAGGTTCCTTTGTTTGGATAAAGATGCAGGACCCATCTCGCGCGGAGCTCGAATCAATTCAGCGGATTTTTGAGATCCCGGAAATGCAGATTGAAGAAACTCTGGATCATCGACAACGTCCCAACCTAGAAGTCGATCTGCCAAACGTTTTCCTGATTCTCAAGGAACTCCGTTACGTTGAAGCCTCTTCCGATGTCGAGACCGGGCAAGTAGCCGTCTTCATTGGACGGGGATACGCGATCAGTGTTCGATACGGCGACGCTGCGCCCGGAAGTTCTCGGGAACGTCTCTCCAAAGAGCCGGAGCTCGTGCAGTTTGGTCCAGCAAGTGTGCTGTTCGCTGTCTGCGATGTGATTGTGGATGGGTATTTGTCGATTTCCCACGAGTTGGATCATGATGTCGCAGAGATTGAGGAAGCTGTTTTTGCAGACGATATCGATAGACTTTCTGAGGTCATATACCGGCTCAAGCGAGAAAATCTTGAACTCCGTAGAGCACTATCTCCGCTCAAGCTTGCTGATGCCTCTATGAAGCGGGGATCAAAAAGCGGTGTTCCCGAACCGCTGCGGCCATACTTTTCTGACCTCGTGGATCATATTCTGCAGGCTTATGAACTTACCGATGCCCGAGACAAGTTACTCATGGCCTTACTCATGACCGTGA
>JAOZTQ010000165.1 GCA_029939085.1 Candidatus Nanopelagicales bacterium | reverse complement strand
TTTGCGGCTGAGTTCTCACTTTTTCAGCTTTCTGCCCACTCTGTCGATTGGAAATTATGAGAGCCACAAAAGCGGCAACGAACAAAAAGATGCCAATAACCGTGAGGAATGCACCATCGTCCCAAACCCATCCCGCCAGAACAAACAGTAGTCCTGGGAAGATTAGGAAGACTGGACTCAGTCCGCTGGCTCTGCGGCTCATGTCCTCAGAGTAACGCCGTCAGAGCTAGGAACTCCGGATATCAAGGCGCACACGGATTTGCTGGCACGAAGTCGCCCAACCCTTCATGTATATCTTTGATGTATGCACCAACCTGAAATATCAGTAGACGATTTGGCAGCACTCATCAAGCAGACGGGTGAAGCTCATCATGCTGCCTACGCGGCCAGCGACGGCGTGGATCCGGAGTGGGCCATGTGGTACTCCGCCCATTTCCAGACCCTGGTGGGAGAACGATTGGGTAAGCAACTCACTCGAAGTGAAATCGTTTACCTGTTTCTCCTCGCTCAGCAAAGAATCGACGAGGTGGAATCATCGACCCCGTGGCCGCTGTTCTACGCCGAGGTTTTTCTATCAGAAGTTGAAGCGCCACAACATTAGAGAGAACTCGGCTCGCCTACTCGCACCCGTCTCATCCAGACTCACTTTCGATGAGACGATGGTGACACTTTGAATCTGTTGGAGAACGCATGAACATTACCGTGGTTGCGCTGGGAAAAATTGGTTTGCCCCTTGCTGTTCAGTTCGCTAAATCGGGACATCGCGTTTTTGGCGCAGATGTAAACCCCGCCACGGTCGATCTCGTAAATCAAGGCATCGAACCGTTTCCAGGCGAAGCTTTCTTGCAGGACTACCTGACTGAGGTCGTAACTAGCGGCCAACTCACCGCGACTACGGATACGGCGGCGGCAGTTCGCGAAAGTGATGCTGTCGTCGTGGTGGTGCCACTCTTTGTAGACAATGAAGGGATTCCAGACTTTGAATGGATGGATGCCGCGACCAGATCGATCGCTCAAGGCTTACAACCGGGCACGCTGATCTCCTATGAGACAACACTGCCGGTGGGCACGACCCGGGAACGGTTCAGCGACATGTTGACGGAAGGTTCCGGTTTAACGGCTGGTACCGATTTTCATCTCGTGTTCTCTCCCGAACGAGTGCTGACCGGCCGAGTCTTTGCCGATCTGCGGAACTACCCCAAACTCGTGGGCGGTATTGATGAGGAGAGCACGGCTGCGGGCGTTCGTTTCTATGAATCAGTCCTACAGTTCACCGACAGAGCAGATCTCCCTAGACCAAATGGCGTTTGGGATCTCGGGACTGCGGAAGCCGCCGAGATGGCGAAGTTAGCGGAGACCACATACCGAGACGTCAACATCGGCCTTGCCAATCAGTTCGCTCGTTTTGCTGACAGTCACAACATCGACATCAGTTTGGTTATTGAGGCTTGCAACTCTCAACCGTTCAGCCACATCCACTCACCTGGCATCGCCGTGGGAGGCCATTGCATACCGATCTACCCACGCTTTTACTTGTGGAATGACCCAGCAGCGACAATTGTTGCCGCTGCTCGAGAGGCCAACGCCGGGATGCCGAATTATGCAGTTGAACTCCTCACTCGGGCCCACGGTTCACTCGATGGCCAAACCGTCGTCGTCCTCGGCGCCAGTTACCGCGGCGGCGTTAAGGAAACCGCATTTTCCGGTGTCTTCCCGACCGTTGCTGCACTGGAAAGCGCAGGTGCCACAGTCCGGGTACATGATCCGATGTACTCCGCGGCTGAAATAACTGCACTAGGTTTTCAGCCTTACGACCTCGGTGATCCAGCCGATGCAGCGGTGCTGCAGGCAGATCACGCTGAGTACCGCACGATGAATGATGAGCAGCTTCCCGCGCGGACAATTGTCGACGGCCGCCGTACGATCGAGCCCAGTCACTTTCCCAAGGCGACGGTCATCTCAATCGGCCAGGGTCTTGATCCTTCGATCAGCTAAAGGTGACAAGAACTCGTTGCAGTCCGATGCTTCAGCTGCACCGCAAGGGAACGTGCCGTTCGTAACCTCGACTTCCACCGACCACGAAGGTCGCGGTCTCACGCTCTAGACCTTGGGCCAGCCGGGATCTAGCATCGGGGTATGACTTCTCGGGCTTGTACGGTCTCCCTCACGGCACTCGTAGCGACCTGCGCACTGGCCTTTCCCGGGAGTGCGACTGCTTCAGGTCCCGAAGATGTTCGACTCAAGAAAATCGGGAGCTTTGACAACCCGATCTATCTCGCTGCTCCCCCGAAAGATCCGAAGCGCATTCTTGTCGTGCAGCGGGCCGGAAAAATCATCGTGATGAAGAAGGGCAAACGTCTCAGTAAGCCCTTCCTCGATCTCGAAAAAAAGATTTCCACTGAGGGAGAGGGTGGCCTGCTATCAATCGCCTTTTCACCCCGGTACGCAAAAGATCGTAAGTTCTACGCCAACTACACCAACAAGTCGGGTGACACCAGAATCATCGAATTTCGCGTCAAGAAGGGAAAGCCAAATCGGGCGAATGCAAAGTCGGCTCGAACCGTTTTGAAAATTAAGCAACCCTTCTCTAACCACAATGGTGGGCAGATTCAGTTCGGTCCTGATGGCTACTTGCACATCGGGATGGGTGACGGTGGTAGTGCCGGGGATCCGCGGGGCTACGCCCAAAACCCCCAATCACTACTGGGCAAGATGCTCCGCATCGATCCTCGGAAAGACGGAAAGCGCAGTTACCGCATCCCTCCAGAAAATCCCTTCGTATCGACGCCTGGGGTGAAGCCGGAAATCTACTCACTAGGTCTGCGAAACCCCTGGCGCTTTTCCTTTGATTCGGAGAATGGTGCGCTTGCTATCGGCGACGTCGGGCAAGCCGATATCGAAGAGATTCAATACACCGAAGCCGGTCAGGCGAGTGGCGCCAACTACGGCTGGCCTATTGTCGAGGGATCGAAACCGTTCAACGGCGGCGACACTAGTGGTTTGGTTAAACCAGTCATCGAGGTGCCACACAGTCAAGGTTGGTGCTCGATCACCGGTGGATATGTTGTGCGAGATTCCAAATCAAGCGCCTACGGCCACTACCTCTACGGTGATTTTTGTGCCGGAGAAATCCGATCAGCGGTTTTGGGAGCCGACAGCGCCACCCAAAAGCAGCGGCTCCGCATCAAGGTAAACAACCTGGTTTCCTTTGGTGAAGATGCGCGAGGTCGCCTGTATGCGCTCTCTATTGGCGGGCCGGTTTACCGTTTGGTCGGCTAGATCGAAAACTCTGGCATTTGTGCTCAGTTCCGCTCGCTCGACACCGATCCCGCTGGCACCCTAGGTCTATGGGCGAAGTGGATTTTCAGGCGCGCAATACTCCGATTCAACGGGCAGACTCGCTGGCCAATGCATTAGGTATGCCGGAAGGTCAACTGTGGATCAAGCGTGATGATCGCACCGGCCTCAACAGTGGCGGGAACAAAGCTCGCAAACTTGAGTACCTGGTGGCCGATGCACTTGAGCAAGGTTGCAAAACTCTGGTTACTACTGGCGCAGCGCAAAGCAATCACGTCAGTGCCACTGCCGCCGCCGCGCGCGCCAGCGGTATGACCTGCGTCGCGGTACTTTCCACACTAGGCGCCCAACATGAGGCCGAGGGAAACTTGGTCCTCGATGATCTATTTGATGTCGAAGTGGTGTGGACCGCACCGGACAGACGTCAATCAGTCCTGGCCGAAACGGTTGCCCAACTAGCTGATCAGGGGCGAAGCCCTTACTCGATCCCACTCGGTGGCACTAATGCGTTGGGCGCGGTTGGCTACGTCAATGCCGCCGATGAGTTGGAGCATCAAGTTCCGGGATGTCTCGCTGTTTGTGCTGTGGGTACTGGTGGAACCCAGGCCGGTTTAACTGTGGGATTAGCAGACCATGAACGAATCCGCGGATTTGATGTCGCCGCCGTACCAGCTCTTGAAGACACCGTGCCGGCGGTGATTCGGGATTGTGCACGGTTAGTTGATCGTCCCGAACCTGCGGGGAACTGGTCAGTTGATCAAGGG
>JAOZTQ010000164.1 GCA_029939085.1 Candidatus Nanopelagicales bacterium | reverse complement strand
TCGCGAGTCATTTCCTTGGTGTCCACACCATCGATCAATATTCGCCCGGAATCGATTTCGTAGAAGCGCATAAGTAGGTTGACCACGGTCGTCTTGCCCGCACCGGTGGGGCCCACAATCGCGACTGTTTCGCCGGGTTGCACCGATAAATTGAAATCCTCGATGAGCGGAACATCAGGTGAGTAGCGGAAGTTGATGTTCTCTAACGTAACTTCACCGTGAGGTCGACCGATTCGGACTGGGTTTACCGGATCAGGCTCCTCCTCTTCAGCATCCAGAAGTTCGAAAACTCGCTCGGCGGAAGCCACACCAGACTGCAGCAAATTGGTGATGCTAGCCAACTGAGTTATCGGCATGGTGAACTGTCTGGAGTATTGAATGAAAGCCTGAACATCACCCAGCGATATCGCTCCTGTTGCCACTCGTATTCCGCCGACCACTGCGATTGCTACGTAGTTGAGGTTAGAAATGAGCATCATGGCCGGCTGAATAATCCCGGAAATGAATTGAGCTTTGAAACTCGAGTCGTACATTTTGTCGTTTGCTGCTTCGAACTCATCCATGGCCCGGCTTCGGTGTCCGTACACCTTGACGAGTTCGTGACCGGTATACATTTCCTCAACGATGCCGTTAACCTCGCCAGTCCAGTGCCATTGGCCCACGAACTGACCCTGTGAACGTTTGGCGATCAAGACCGTCGTCAGGAATGACAAGGGCACGGTTAGCAGTGAGATGAGTGCCAGCAGGGGGCTTATCCAGATCATCATGAGTAAGACGCCCAAGACGCTGAGCAAGCTTGTGATGGCCTGAGTTAGCGCTTGTTGCATGGTTGTCGAGATGTTGTCGATGTCGTTGGTTACCCGACTCAAGACATCACCCCGAGGCTTCGAGTCGAAATACTTCAGCGGAAGCCGACCCAGTTTTTGATCAACTCTTTCGCGAAGGCGATACATGGTTCGTTGAGTCACACCAGCCATGATGTAGTTCTGACCCCAGGAAAAGACCGCGCTGATCAGGTACACGACGGCTACGAGTGCGGTGATTTGAGCCAGTGCGTTGAAGTCCACGCCATCGGTGATTTCCATATTTGCCAACATGTTGGCTTGTTCGGTTTCACCTTGTGCGCGCAGTTCATCAACTGCCTGTTGTTTGGACGTTCCCTCAGGCAGATCTCGCCCAACGACACCGGCGAAGACGACATTGGTCGCCGTGCCCAGTAGATACGGACCCAAAACTGAGAAGAACACACTTGCAAAAGCCAGGAACATGACGATGCCGATGAGAAAACGCTCCGGACGAAGCATCCGCAGTAGTCGCCGAAGTGATCCGGTGAAATCGCGGGCCTTCTCAGCGGGCAGAGTCATGCCCAGGCTTCCAGGTCCTCGGGCGAACGGGGAACTCGGACGTTCAGTCATGGTCCGAGAGGCGTTGTTTGTGCTCATGCTTCTGCCTCCGCCTCGGTGAGTTGGGACAGAACAATCTCTCGATAGGTCTCGCACTCTGCCATCAATGATTCGTGAGTACCGATCCCAGCAACACTGCCTCGATCGAGTACGACAATCTGATCAGCATCCCTAATCGTGCTAATGCGTTGCGCCACCACCAAGACCGCCGAATCCTGAGTGTGCTGTCGTAGCGCGGCTCGCAATCGAGCGTCGGTGGTGTAATCCAGAGCTGAAAAGCTGTCATCGAAAATATAGATAGGGGCACGTCTTACTACAGCCCGAGCAATAGCCAGTCGTTGACGTTGACCGCCGGAAACGTTGGTACCACCCTGGTCGATTTCGGAGTCGATGCCATCAGCAAGTTGGGTCACAAACGAGTCTGCTTGAGCGATCTGCAGTGCCTGCCACACTTCCTCGTTGGAAGCTTCTTCGGCGCCGAATCTGACGTTACTGGCGATAGTGCCTCGGAAGAGAAATGCTTGCTGCGGTACCAGTCCGAATCGAGACCACAACTGTTCTTGTGTAACATCCCGCACGTCTACGCCATCGATCAAGATTTGGCCATGAGAAACGTCGTAGAGCCGGGTAATCAAGTTGACTAGCGTGGTCTTCCCAGAGCCGGTACCTCCCACGACTGCCGTGACTTGGCCAGGAGCGATGTTGAACGAAACGTCACACAGCACCGGATCCTGTGCGCCCGGATATTGAAAGCTGGCATTACGTATCTCGATGTTGGCACCACTCGCCGAAAGTGGCTCGGGGTCGACGGGATCGGTGATTCCCGGACTCGTCTGCAGAACCTTTTGGATGCGTTCCGCCGACGCAGCGGCCCGGGGGACCATTGTCATCAGCATGACCGCCATCATCACGCTGAAGAGGATTTGCATGATGTAGGCCAGAAAGGCGGTGAGATCACCGATTTGGATATCGCCACTGTTGACAAGGTGACCACCGAACCAAATGACGGCTACGGAGGAAAAGTTAAAGATCAGCATTAGGGCGGGCATCATCAGTGCGAAGAGGCGAGCAACCTTAAGTGAGGTACCAGTCAGATCGTCATTGGCCTTACCAAATCTCTCCTCCTCACTGCGGGTGCGCACGAATGCCCGGATCACTCTGATGCCGGCAAGGTTTTCCCGCAATACGGTATTAATCCCGTCGATCTTGGTCTGAACGGATCGGAACAGGGGAACTGCTTGACTTACGATGGCGCCGATGACGACCGCCATGATCGGGACAATAAACAGTAAGAGCGCGGACAATTGAACGTTCGTTCGGAGCGCCATGATGACGCCACCGATAGCAGTGATTGGTGCGGCGATGAGGGTGGTCAGCGCAACGAGCACAAGCATCTGAACCTGTTGAACGTCGTTAGTATTTCGCGTGATGAGAGATGGCTTTCCGAATTCGTTGACTTCCTGGAGTGAAAAAGATTCGACAGCGTGAAACATCGACCGCCGAACGTCTCGGCCAAATCCCATCGCGGTTCGAGCACTGAAATACACGGCGATAATCGCGATGACTCCCAGGACAAGGCTAATGCCCAACATGAGAGCGCCAACCTCAACGATGTAACCGATATCACCGGTAACAACGCCATCGTTAATGATGTCTGCGTTCAGGAATGGCAGGTAGAGGTTGGCTAATGACTGGGTAGCCACGAGGATAAGGATGATGACCAGCGAGACACGGTAGGGACGGAGATAGTCCCTAATGAGTTGAATCATGTGTGCATCGCCCGCCATTTGTTTCTAAGCCGGATAACGCACAACTGCCGTGACACATTCCCTAGCCTACGGAGGACCCCACAAGTCTGCCGATCGGATGAGCTTTGGGTTTGCAATTTGACCTGAACTCAACGGCAGCCTTTTAGGCAGTGGAGCGGCTCGCCGTACTCATCATCGAGCGCCGCATCCGTGCCTGGAGATCGGGATAGCCTCTTGGACCGGGCTAGTCCCGAGGCCGGCGTTAGTCCTTGACTGCGCCGCAGCGAAGGTGGGCGTTGACCATGGTGGTCATGCTCAACTTCTTGGTCTTGACGGTGAATACCGCCTTCTTTGCCTTGTGAGCACGAGATGTGAGTTTGACCTTGTTGTTTTTGAGCTTCTTCTTGGTCGGAGCTTTCATGTTCTTGGGCGCGTGCTCGGGAGTCAGTTGGAGAT
Source organism: Candidatus Nanopelagicales bacterium (assembly GCA_029939085.1). Classification (GTDB taxonomy): domain Bacteria; phylum Actinomycetota; class Actinomycetes; order S36-B12. The sequence continues at coordinate 465 of JAOZTQ010000164.1, read as the reverse complement.
GCCCGATACGCTCGTAGCCGCTGGGGCACTTGACCGTCACCTTGCGCTTGTCCTTGGGGACCAGGGTGATCCGTCGCCACTGCATAACGTGATCACCGGGAGCTTCACTCACCTTCACGGTGTGCTTACGTTCAGCAGGGCGGGGATTGTGAGAGACCCTCAACTTCGGTTGACCGAGCGCTGCCACGGACAACGAACTGGCGTAGGTTGAGTAGGGCTGGATGCCTACCGACTGCGCCTCCAAACAGGCAAGTGCGTACTGTGCGCTGTAAGTCTCGAAAAGGTCGGGATTCCCGAAGGCAGTGATTCCGGTTCCCCAACTGGGATTCACCGCTAGGTTTCCGTCCCAGTCGCCATAGAAGGCGTCAATGTCCTCGGCAATGTCCGAGTCAATCCCACTGCCTTGCCAGGCTGCTCCCGTACCGCCACCTGGCGCTGCGGAAACGGACTGGTCCATGCTGGCGT
>JAOZTQ010000014.1 GCA_029939085.1 Candidatus Nanopelagicales bacterium | reverse complement strand
GTGAACCCAGCAATGACGCCCCGATGTCGGCATTGGCATTCAAGATTATGAGTGATCCACACCTCGGTAAGCTCACCTATCTGCGTGTGTACTCCGGGACCTTGAAGGCGGGCGGCAATGTCCTCAACGCCACCAAGGATCGGAAAGAACGCATCGGCAAGATCTACCGAATGCATGCCAATAAGCGTGAGGAAATCGAGTCGGTTGGCGCTGGCGAGATCGTCGCCGTCATGGGCCTAAAGCAGACCACAACCGGTGAGACGCTTTCCGATCAGAGTGATCCGGTAGTGCTCGAGTCGATGTCCTTCCCGGCTCCGGTCATCTCGGTTGCAATCGAACCAAAGACCAAGAGCGATCAAGACAAGTTGGCCACCGCGATCCAGCGGCTGGCAGAAGAAGACCCGACGTTCCAGGTTCGGACAGATGACGAGACTGGGCAGACCATCATTCAAGGTATGGGTGAGCTGCACCTTGAGGTTCTCGTGGACCGGATGCGTCGCGAGTTCAAGGTCGAAGCGAACATCGGTAAGCCGCAGGTTGCCTACCGCGAAACGATCACTAAGCCAGTCGAAAAGGTGGAATACACCCACAAGAAGCAGACTGGCGGTTCGGGACAGTTCGGACGCGTCATAATCAACGTCGAGCCGACCGGTGGCGAGGGTGACGGCGGATACGAGTTCGAAAACAAGATCACCGGAGGACGTATCCCTCGGGAGTACATCCCTAGCGTCGACGCTGGTTGCCAAGATGCGATGGAGTTCGGTGTACTCGCCGGCTACCCGATGGTGGACGTCAAAGTTACGTTGACTGATGGCGCGTACCACGATGTCGACTCATCTGAGCTCGCATTCAAGATCGCTGGTTCGATGGCATTTAAGGATGCGGCCCGTCGTGCTGGCCCAGCTCTCCTGGAGCCAATGATGGCGGTCGAGGTTACTACGCCCGAAGAGTTCATGGGTGACGTCATCGGTGACATCAACTCGCGTCGCGGGCAGGTGCAAGCCATGAACGAAAGAGCTGGAGCCAGAGTGGTTGAGGCCACGGTGCCGCTCTCGGAAATGTTTGGTTACGTAGGCGATCTGCGTAGCCGTACTCAAGGTCGAGCCTCTTACTCCATGCAGTTTGACTCCTATGCACAGGTGCCGAACAGCGTGGCCGAGGAGATCATCGCGAAGGCCAGGGGGGAATAAGCCCAGAGGCGGATAGTCCGCCGCGGGTCACGAGACCACAACTGAACAACTTCACACAACTGAATAGAAAACTAAATAGCTGTGACCGGAGTAATTCGGCGCACAGCGGGAATATAAGCAGGGAGTGCTCACCCAAAACGAGCATGGCTGCGATCGGGAAAGGAACGATCGTCGCCAGCACAACGTAACGAGGTCAAGGAGGACCCAGTGGCGAAGGCGAAGTTTGAACGGACCAAGCCCCACGTCAACATCGGCACCATCGGTCACATCGACCACGGTAAGACGACGCTGACGGCGGCAATCACGAAGGTATTGCACGACAAGTACCCCGAACTCAACCCGTTCACACCATTCGAAGACATCGATAAGGCTCCTGAGGAGCGTCAGCGCGGTATCACTATCTCGATCGCGCACGTGGAGTACGAGACTGAGGCGCGTCACTATGCACACGTCGACTGCCCCGGTCACGCTGACTACATCAAGAACATGATCACCGGCGCCGCCCAGATGGACGGTGCCATCCTTGTGGTCGCCGCTACCGACGGCCCCATGCCACAGACCAAGGAGCACGTACTCCTTGCTCGCCAGGTCGGCGTGCCTTCCATCGTGGTTGCGCTGAACAAGTGCGACATGGTTGATGATGAAGAAATCCTGGAGCTCGTCGAACTCGAGGTTCGTGAGCTCCTCAGCACCTACGAGTTCCCCGGTGACGACATCCCTGTCGTCAAGGTTGCGGCTTTCCCGGCTCTGCAGGGCGATGAGAAGTGGGGCGAGTCCATTCTCGAGCTCATGAACCAGGTCGATGAGTACGTTCCGACCCCGGAGCGGGACATCGATAAGCCGTTCCTCATGCCTGTCGAGGACGTGTTCACTATCACCGGTCGTGGCACCGTGGTCACCGGACGCATCGAGCGTGGCGTGGTCAAGGTCAACGAGGAAATCGAGATTGTTGGAATCCGTCCGGACAAGCAGACCACCACCGTCACCGGTGTTGAGATGTTCCGGAAGCTTCTGGACGAGGGCCAGGCCGGCGAGAACGTCGGACTGCTGCTCCGTGGCACCAAGCGCGAGGACGTCGAGCGCGGTCAGGTTGTGACCAAGCCCGGCACTACAACCCCGCATACCGATTTCGAGGCTCAGGTGTACATCCTGTCCAAGGACGAAGGCGGTCGTCACACGCCGTTCTTCAACTCCTACCGTCCGCAGTTCTACTTCCGGACCACGGACGTGACCGGTGTTGTAACCCTGCCCGACGGCAAAGAAATGGTTATGCCCGGTGATGACACCGCGATGAGCGTTGAGCTCATCCAGCCGGTCGCCATGGACGAGGGTCTGCGGTTCGCCATCCGTGAGGGTGGTCGCACTGTGGGCGCCGGCCAGGTGACGAAGGTGCTCAAGTAACAACTGAACCAACCTGGTGGGCGGCGATGAAAGTCGTCGCCCACCAGATAGCAGCGACCAAGACCCCGGGCGGCAACAGCCTCCCGAACCAGTGAAGGACGGAAGACCATGGCGGAACAGAAGATCCGCATCCGGCTTAAGGCCTACGACCACGATGTGATCGATAAATCGGCTCGTCGGATCGTTGAAACTGCCACACGGACCGGTGCCCAGGTTGCCGGACCGATACCGCTACCGACCGAGAAAAACGTCTACTGCGTAATCCGGTCGCCGCATAAGTACAAGGACAGCCGTGAGCATTTTGAAATGCGCACACACAAGCGGCTGATCGACATTATTGACCCGACACCGAAGACAGTAGATGCGCTCATGCGTCTCGACCTGCCGTCAGGTGTCGCGATCGAGATCAAGGGCTGAGGAAATGAGCAGCGCAGTTGACGGATTGCTGGGTACCAAACTCGGCATGACCCAGGTTTGGGATGAGGAGAATCGGGTAGTTCCGGTTACCGTCGTCAAGCTCGGTCCGTGCGTCGTCACGCAGGTGCGGACGCCGGAGAGCGACGGCTATAGCGCGGTCCAACTCGGCTACGGCCAGATCGACCCGAGAAAAGTCACCAAGCCAATGGCGGGTCACTTCGAGAAGGCAGGGGTTACTCCCCGACGACACATTGTCGAACTTCGGACCGATGACGCGAGTGAGGTCGAGGTTGGACAAGAGTTGGACGTGAATGTCTTCGAAGAAGGCGGACTGGTAGATGTCACCGGTCGCACCAAGGGCAAAGGATTCACCGGCGTTATGAAGCGCCACGGTTTTTCCGGCGTCGGAGCCAGCCACGGTCAGAAACGTAATCACCGCAAACCTGGTGCGATTGGCGCCTGCGCCACTCCGGCCCGCGTCTTCAAGGGACTGCGGATGGCCGGTCGGTCAGGCGGCGAACGTCAGACGACCTTGAATCTCAAAGTTCAGCAGATCGATCCGGAAGCCGGGATCATGCTGATCCGCGGTGCCGTCCCGGGTCCGGCTGGCGCAGTTGTGCTGGTCCGCTCCGCGAAGAAGGGGGTCTGATCATGGCGAAAATAGATATCCGTACCCCAGATGGCAATGCGGGCTCAGTCGAGCTTCCCGCTGACATCTTTGATGCGAACACCAGCATTCCGCTTATTCACCAAGTTGTGACGGCGCAGTTGGCAGCAGCACGCAGTGGAAATCACAAGACCAAAGGTCGAGGCGAGGTCCGCGGTGGCGGCCGCAAGCCCTACCGGCAAAAAGGAACCGGGCGTGCGCGTCAGGGTTCGATCCGGTCACCCCAGTTCGTTGGTGGTGGCGCGGTTCACGCACCACAGCCCCGTGACTACAGTCAGCGCACCCCGAAGAAGATGAAGGCGGCCGCGCTACGTGGCGTCCTCTCTGACCGCGCCCGCGAGGATCGCATCGGCGTGGTTTCGCAGTTCGTTGCTGGCGATGCGCCCTCCACGAAAGACGCGCTAGCGGTTCTGGGGGATTGGCAAGAAGAAGGTCGGATCCTGATTGTCCTTTCTCGCGACGAAGAGACCGCTTGGCGCTCACTTCGTAACGTGGCGGCAGTCAGCCTGGTCTCACCAGATCAACTCAACGCCTACGACGCAGTGGTGAGTGATCGCATTGTCTTCACTGAAGCTGGCCTTGCTGACTTCGTCGGCAGCGGCAAAAAGCCTGAGGAGGAGTCATGAGGAACAGCGACCCCCGCGACGTTCTGATCGCCCCAGTGGTGTCGGAAAAGAGCTACGGGCTCATGGACGCAAATAAGTACACATTTGTTGTCCCTCGCAGCGCCAACAAGACTGAGATCAAAATCGCCGTAGAGGAGATCTTCGGCGTCACCGTAACCTCGGTCAACACCATGAACCGCAAAGGTAAGCGCACCCGCACCCGAAACGGGTATGGCAAGCGCCCCGACACCAAGCGTGCCATCGTCTCGGTGGCGCCGGGCGAAAGTATCGACATCTTCGGAGGACCGGTCAACTGACCGGGACTGGAATCGGAAGGCAATAGCAATGGGTATCCGCAGGTACAAACCGACGACCCCCGGTCGCCGTGGTTCCAGCGTGTCCGACTTCAGTGAAGTCACCCGGACCACGCCGGAGAAGTCGCTGACGAAGCCACTCCCCAAAAAGGGCGGTCGTAACAACTCCGGCAAGATCACCACACGACATAAAGGTGGCGGTCATAAGCGGGCATATCGTGAAATCGATTTTCGTCGCGCTGACAAAGACGGCGTGAACGCGAAAGTCGCTGAGATCGAGTACGACCCCAACCGCACGGCTCGAATTGCGCTGCTGCATTACGTCGATGGCTCGAAGCGATACATCATCGCGCCAGACAAGTTGCGCCAAGGTGATGTCGTGGAGACGGGTCCATCAGCCGATATCAAGCCCGGCAATAACTTGCCATTGCGCAATATCCCAGTGGGTACCGTGATTCACGCGGTGGAACTGAAGCCAGGTGGCGGGGCTAAGTTGGCCCGATCTGCAGGTTCTCGAATCCAGCTGGTAGCTAAAGAAGGAAAAATGGCTCAGCTGCGGATGCCGTCAGGCGAGATTCGCAATGTCGATGCCAGGTGCCGCGCAACTGTTGGCGAGGTCGGTAACGCCGAGCAGGCAAATATCAACTGGGGTAAGGCTGGTCGCAGCCGTTGGAAGGGCAAGCGTCCGACCGTACGTGGTGTGGCAATGAACCCGGTCGACCACCCCCACGGTGGTGGTGAGGGCAAGAGTTCAGGTGGCCGACACCCGGTCAACCCGAACGGTCGTCCAGAGGGTCGTACCCGACGTCCGGGTAAACCAAGTGACAAGTACATCGTTCGCCGCCGTAAGTCCGGCAAGAAGCGCTGAGGGAAGAAACCATGCCACGTAGTTTGAAGAAGGGCCCGTTCGTCGACGAACACCTTGAGAACAAGGTGCAGTCGCAAAACGAGAGCGGCAGCCGCAACGTCATCAAGACATGGTCACGTCGATCGATGATCGTGCCCGACATGATCGGTCACACCATCGCGGTACACGACGGACGTAAGCATGTGCCGGTATTCATTAGCGAAAACATGGTCGGTCACAAACTCGGTGAGTTTGCGCCGACACGGACCTTCAAGGGTCACTTGAAGGACGACAGGAAGGCCCGGCGCCGCTAAGCGCCCCGGGAGCAGGAACGAGAGGGACGTCATGGAAGCCAGAGCACAGGCGCGCAGGGTGGGAGTAACGCCCATGAAAGCGCGTCGCGTCGTGGACTTGATTCGCGGCCTTCCTACAGAGGAAGCGCAGGCGGTTTTGCAGTTCGCGCCGCAAGGGGCAAGTGAGCCAGTGCTGAAGGTACTGAATAGCGCGATCGCCAATGCCGCCAATAACCACAGCATGGACGAACGGGACCTCGTAATCATTGAGGCTTATGTGGATGAAGGTCCAACTATGAAGCGGATCCAGCCACGAGCCCAAGGACGCGCTTACCGGATCCGGAAACGCTCCAGCCACATAACCATCGTGGTCGCCGACGCTGAGTCGGTCGCCGACAGGAAGAAGGTCTGACATGGGTCAGAAGATTCATCCGCACGGATTTCGACTCGGATACACCGCGGATTACGTATCCAACTGGTACGCCGACGGCAATCAGCCCGGACAGCGTTACCGGGACTATGTTGAAGAGGACGTGAAGGTTCGACGTCTCATTACTGACCGCATGCCACGTGCAGCGATCAGCAAGGTGACAATCCAACGCAGCCAGGGCCGGATTGAGCTGTGGATCCACACAGCACGACCCGGAATCGTGATTGGTCGTGGTGGTAAAGAGACCGACGCACTGAAGCGTGAGTTGGAGAAACTCACCGACAAACAGGTTCAGGTCAACGTCATCGAGGTCAAGGAGCCTGAGCTGGAAGCTCAGCTCGTGGCGCAGGCGGTTGCTGATCAGCTTGCCGGCCGAGTTGCCTTCCGTCGCGCCATGCGGCGTGCCTTACAGTCCACGCGAAAGGCTGGCGCTGAGGGTATTCGAATCCAGGTGTCCGGTCGTCTCGGCGGAGCAGAAATGAGCCGCACCGAGTTTTATCGAGAAGGACGCGTGCCGCTGCACACCTTGCGAGCCAACATTGACTACGGCCTAGCCGAAGCACATACGACTTTTGGTCGCATCGGTGTCAAAGTCTGGATCTACCGCGGCGAAGCGCCAGTGACGCGTGCGGATCGTGAACAAGCCGAAGCGCAGAAACTGATGGGCCGTGGCCGCGGTCGTGGCGGGCGTCGCGACCGTCGTTCAGATCGTGGTGAGGCTCCCGCAGCAGCGAAGGCCGAGGCAAGTGCCAAGCCAGCGGCTGAGGCAGCAGCAGGAACGGAGGGCTGATTCATGCTCATCCCACGCAGGGTTAAGCACCGTAAGCAGCACCATCCCAGCCGGGGCGGTATGGCTAAAGGTGGCACCAGGGTTGTAAATGGTGAATGGGGGCTGCAGGCCACCACTTCCGCCTATGTAACCAACCGGCAAATCGAGGCTGCTCGTATTGCGATCACTCGGCGCGTGCGTCGAGGCGGCAAGGTGTGGATCAATATTTACCCGGATCGTCCGCTGACCAAGAAGCCCGCGGAAACTCGTATGGGTTCAGGTAAGGGATCTCCGGAATGGTGGGTTGCCAACGTCAAGCCAGGTCGCGTGATGTTCGAACTCAGTTACCCAGACGAGCAGGTTGCTCGTGAAGCGCTCGAACGCGCTGCACACAAACTGCCGCTCAAATGCCGGATCGTTCGACGAGACGTTAGTGAGGGCTGATGGCTACGACAAAGACTGTGGACCTGCGCAAACTCGCTGATGACGAGTTGGAAACGCGTCTGGCCGAATACAAGACCGAGTTGTTCAATCTGCGGTTTCAATCTGCCACCGGGCAGTTGGAAAGCCATGGCAGGCTGCGCGCTGTCCGACGGGATATCGCTCGCATTTACACCGTTCTCAGAGAGCGGGAGTTGGGTATCACCACCCTCGACGAAGATCAGGACGGTGCCGCATGACGGAGGAAGCAGTGACTGAGCAGACCACTGACCAGGCCACGCAGGAACGTGGCTATCGCAAGACTCGTGAGGGTCTTGTGGTCAGCGACAAGATGGACAAGACAGTAGTGGTGGCAGTTGAGGACCGCTTTAAGCACCCGCTGTACGGCAAGGTCGTACGTCGGACTAGCAAGCTCAAAGCTCACGATGCCGATAACCAGGCCGCTCAAGGCGACCGCGTGCTTTTGATGGAGACCCGGCCCACGTCGGCGACCAAACGCTGGCGCGTGGTTGAGATTCTCGAAAAGGCCAAGTAGGTCTGCGGCAACTAATCAGGAGATAGACAGATGATCCAGCAGGAGTCACGCCTCCGCGTCGCCGACAACACCGGCGCCAAAGAGTTGTTGTGCATCAGAGTGCTCGGCGGTTCCGGCCGGCGTTACGCGGGTATCGGAGATGTCGTGGTGTGCTCGGTAAAGGACGCCATTCCCGGCGGCAACGTGAAAAAGGGTGAAGTCGTCCGCGCAGTTGTTGTGCGCACGAAAAAGCAGCGGCGTCGCCCGGACGGTTCCTACATCCGGTTCGACGAGAACGCGGCAGTCGTGTTGAAGAGTGACGGCGAGCCACGCGGTACGCGCATATTCGGTCCGGTGGGCCGGGAACTGCGCGACAAGAAGTTTATGAAGATCGTTTCACTAGCTCCGGAGGTGCTGTGATGGCTACATCGATTCGCACGGGCGATGAGGTCCAGGTAATCGCGGGGAAGGACCGCGGCCTTAAGGGCAAGGTGCTCACAGTCTTAGCCGAGCAGGACAAGATCATTGTTGAGGGCATCAATCGAGTGACTCGGCACACCCGCGTTGGCCAAGACAACCGCGGCGCCAAGTCGGGAGGCATTGTCACCCAAGAAGCTCCCATCCATATGTCCAATGTGATGCTGATCGATCCAGAGGACGGCCGCCCGACTCGTGTGGGTTTCCGCCGCGAGGAAGTAGATAAGCAGCGTCCGGATGGTTCCAGCTACACCGGGACTCGAGGGGTGCGGTTCAGTAAGCGCACCGGCAAGGAAGTGTGATGAGCGAGACCAAACAAATGCCTAGGCTGAAAGAGCAGTACCGCGCGGAAATCGTCGATTCGCTCAAACAGGAATTTGATTACAGCAACGTAATGCAGGTCCCAGGTGTTGAGAAGATTGTCGTCAACATGGGTGTTGGCGACGCCGCTCGCGATAGCAAGATAATCGAGGGTGCCATTGCGGATCTATCCGCAATCACAGGTCAACGCCCCCGAGTTACTCGAGCGAAGAACTCGATTGCTCAGTTCAAACTTCGGGAAGGCCAGCCGATCGGTGCGAAAGTCACCCTTCGTGGCGATCGGATGTGGGAGTTCCTGGACCGGTTGCTGTCGTTGGCATTGCCTCGTATTCGTGACTTCCGGGGACTATCTCCGAAGCAGTTCGACGGGAATGGCAACTACACATTCGGATTGACGGAGCAGGTGATGTTCCACGAGATCGATGCGGACAAAATCGATCGCTCCCGGGGTATGGACATCACGATCGTGACAACGGCCCAAACCGACGATGAGGGACGTGCGCTGCTCCGGCAGCTCGGATTCCCGTTCAAGGAGAAGTGACGTGGCGAAAAAGGCATTGATTAACAAAGCCAATGGCAAACCGAAGTTCAAGGTTCGTGGCTACACCAGGTGCACCCGTTGTGGTCGCCCCCACTCGGTGTACCGGAAGTTCGGTTTATGTCGAGTGTGCTTCCGTGAGATGGCGCACCGCGGCGAGTTGCCAGGTATCACCAAAAGCAGTTGGTAGACAAAACGACGCTGCAGGTCCCGAGAGGAAACCACAGCGAGGAAGGCCGGTGAGGCCATGACTATGACAGATCCCATCGCGGACATGCTCGCGAGATTGCGGAACGCAAACTCTGCGTACCACGACTCGGTCAGCATGCCGTCGTCGAAACTTAAGGTGGGCATTGCCGACATCCTGAAGCGTGAGGGCTACATCGCGGACTATGACGTCGGCGAAGCTCAAGTGGGTAAAACTCTCACGATCACGCTGAAGTACGGACCATCACGTGAACGTTCCATTGCGGGACTGCGTCGGGTTTCTAAGCCCGGACTCCGGGTATACGCCCGCAGCACCGAACTACCCAAAGTTTTGGGTGGTCTTGGAACCGCGATCATCTCGACGTCCGGCGGATTAGTTACCGAACGTCAGGCAGCTCAGAACAACACCGGCGGGGAAGTCCTCGCCTACGTTTGGTGAGGAGGGGACATGTCACGTATTGGACGTATGCCAATCACCATTCCTAGCGGAGTTCAGGTGACAGCCGAGGGGCAACAGGTAACTGTCAAGGGACCCAAGGGCGAGTTGGATTTGACTGTTGCGGAACCGATCACGGTTGGCGTTGCGGACTCCGAGGTTAAGGTCGAACGACCGGACGACGATCGTCGGAGTAAGCAGTTGCACGGGCTTACCCGCACTTTGGTGAACAATATGGTCATTGGGGTCACTGAGGGTTACTCGAAGACACTTGAGGTCGTAGGCACCGGTTACCGGGTCCAGGCGAAAGGCGGCGGTTTGGAACTGGCGCTGGGATTCAGTCACCCCGTGAACTTTGAGGCACCGGATGGCATCACCTTCCAGGTGGAGACGCCAACTCGATTCCATATCAATGGAATCGACAAACAGCTGGTCGGCGAGGTGGCCGCCAATATCCGCAAACTTCGAGCACCGGAACCCTACAAGGGCAAAGGCGTTCGTTACGCCGATGAACATATCCGCCGCAAGGCCGGAAAGGCAGGTAAGTGATCATGGCGATTTCTACCAAGCTGGGCTCTGGCGATCCCACTCGGGTTGCGCGGCAGCGGCGCCACAATCGAGTCCGCAAGAATGTACGAGGTACCAGCGAGCGACCTCGCCTCGTGGTGTCAAAGTCTGCTCGGCACATCTTCGTACAGGTGGTCGACGACGACAGCGCACGCACTCTGGTGTCGGCGTCGACAATGGAAGACGACGTACGCAAAGCGGGTGGTGACAAGACCGCCCAGGCCAAAAAGGTCGGCGATTTGATCGCTGAGCGGGCGAAATCCGCGGGAGTTTCCGCGGTTGTAATGGATCGCGGTGGCCACCGCTATACCGGACGGATCGCAGCCCTTGCGGATGCGGCTCGTGACGGTGGACTGGATTTCTGAGAAAGAGGATTGAGAATATGGCAGCGCAGCGTAGAGGTGGAGAACGCCGGGAACGCCGGGATCGTGGCGGTAAGGACGATCGGAACCAGTTCCTAGAACGGGTCGTCACCATTAACCGTGTGTCCAAGGTCGTCAAGGGTGGTCGCCGCTTCAGTTTCACGGCACTAGTAGTCGTTGGCGACGGAGACGGCAAAGTCGGTGTCGGTTACGGCAAGGCGAAGGAAGTTCCCGCGGCAATCGCTAAGGGCGTTGAAATCGCCAAGAAGAATATGTTCACCGTCCCGCGGATTCAGGGAACCATCCCTCACCCCGTACTTGGTGAAGATGCAGCTGGCGTCGTTTTACTTCGGCCCGCGGCACCCGGTACCGGCGTTATTGCCGGCGGACCTGTGCGCGCAGTTCTGGAATGTGCGGGCATCGCAGATGTCTTGAGCAAGTCGCTGGGTTCACACAATGCGATCAACATTGTTCACGCAACCGTTAAAGGTCTGCGGAGCCTCGAGCGGCCAGAGCAGGTGGCAGCACGTCGAGGTCTACCGCTGGAAGACGTTGCACCAGAAGCGATGCGACGCGCGATGGCTGAGGTGAAGTCCTGATGTCCTCGTTGAAAGTCACTCAACTCCGATCGGTTATCGGTGGGACTCAAGCGCAGCGTGACACGATGCGTTCCCTAGGGCTGAAGCGGATCGGTGATTCGGTTGTTAAACCTGATCGCCCGGAAATTCGCGGGATGGTCAATACCGTCTCGCATCTGGTCAATGTCGAGGAGACTGACTCATGATCAAACAACATCATTTGCGTCCGGCCCCCGGAGCTAAAACTGCCCCAACTCGCAAGGGTCGTGGTGAGGCCAGTAAAGGTAAAACAGCTGGTCGAGGCACGAAGGGTACGAAAGCACGTAACCAGGTACCGGCTGGATTCGAGGGCGGTCAGATGCCGCTACATATGCGGATTCCGAAGTTGAAAGGCTTCAAGAATCCGTTCCGGACTGAGTATCAAACCGTTAATGTCTCTCGGCTCGGTGAGCTCTTTCCTGAGGGCGGCGAAGTAACTGTCGCTGACCTCGTCGCTAAGGGCGCAGTGAGATCAGGACATCCGGTGAAAATACTGGGTGACGGTTCGATTGAGGTGTCAGTTAACGTAACGGCTGATGCCGCATCGAAGTCGGCTCAAGAAAAGATAGCGGCAGCAGGTGGATCTATCACGGTCGCCTAAAGACCGTATGGAGCGACGCTGGTAGCCTAGCCGGTGTTGGCGCCTCTCAGCGCTGACACCATCCCTACGAAAGGCCAGGAGGAAATCGGTGCTTTCCGCCTTCGCAGCAGCCTTCCGGACACCGGATCTGCGGCGCAAACTGTTATTTGCGCTAGGAATGATCGCGCTTTTCCGACTCGGTTCGGTAGTTCCGGTACCAGGTGTTGACTATTCGGCTGTACAGCGATGCGTCAGCCTGGTTCAGGGCGACCAACTCTACGCGTTAATTAACCTCTTCAGTGGGGGTGCGCTACTGCAGCTGAGCGTATTCGCGCTGGGCATCATGCCCTACATCACGGCGTCTATCATCCTGCAGTTGCTTGCAGTTGTTATTCCTCGGCTCGAGAAGCTCCGGAAAGAGGGTCAGTCCGGCCAGGCAAAGATTACCCAATACACTCGCTACCTCACTATTGGTCTAGCGGTTCTACAGTCCGCAAGTATTCTCGCGTTGGCCCGCCAACCTGGACAGCTCTTCCAGGGTTGTAACGAGCGTGTCATTCCCGAGACTTCGACCACTCAGATGGCGGTCATGGTGCTCACGATGACCGCGGGAACTGCCTGCATCATGTGGCTTGGTGAGTTGATTACTGAGCGCGGAATCGGTAACGGCATGTCCATCTTGATCTTCTGCTCGATCATCGCGGTCATGCCACAGCAGTTCCTGTCCGTATTGCAAGGCTTCGGACCATTAGCCTTCGGCCTGACTCTGGGCGTGGGAGCAGCGGTGATCGCGTTCGTGGTCTTCGTTGAACAGGCACAGCGCCGAATACCAGTGCAGCACGGCCGCAATCAGGTCGGCCGCAAGTTCTACGGGGGCGCATCTACCTATATTCCGATGAAGGTCAACATGGCGGGCGTTATCCCGGTCATCTTCGCCTCTTCGATTTTGTTTGTGCCCACGCTGATCGTGAACCTCAGCGGGGCTGATGGACCGGTTGCTCAGTTCATCCTGCAGAATTTCTCAACCGGTAGTTCAATCGTCTCCTTGGTGACGCTCGGGCTACTCGTCGTCTTCTTCTGCTACTTCTATGTCTCCATTACGTTCAACCCCACCGAGGTCGCAGAAAATCTGAACAAGAGCAACGGCTTCATTCCGGGAATTCGACCTGGAAAGCCAACGGCTCAGTATTTGGAGTACGTACTGAGCCGGTTGACGGCTCCAGGATCGCTGTATTTGGCAGCCATTGCCGTGCTCCCCGTACTGGCCTTTAGCTCCTTTGGCGTCTCCCAGAACTTCGTATTTGGCGGTACCAGTTTGCTCATCATGGTCGGAGTCGGCTTGGATACGGTTAAGCAGATCGAATCCCAGCTGCAACAACGAAACTACGAAGGGTTCCTCCGATAATGCGATTGGTCATCATGGGTCCTCCCGGGGCCGGAAAAGGTACACAGGCAGCAGTGATTGCCGAAGCGTTCGCGATCCCGCATATTTCGACCGGTGCGATCTTTCGTGCAAATGTTGGCGAAGGCACCGAACTAGGTCGCGAAGCCAAGGGCTACATGGATCGCGGCGAATACGTACCCGACTCGGTAGTGAACAATATGGTGGCCGACCGGCTCACCGAATCAGACACTGATGGCGGTTTTCTGCTTGATGGTTACCCACGGACAGTCGACCAGCTGCATGAGTTAAACCGGATGCTTGGTGAAGCTGATCGTCCGCTGGATCGAGCGTTAGAGATCACAGTGAACACCGAAGAGGTAGTCCAGCGGCTGTTGAAGCGAGCCGAAATCGAGGGTCGCGCAGACGACACCGAAGAAGTAATTCGGCGACGTATGGAGGTCTACACCGCCGAGACTGAGCCCCTCACAAGTCTCTACTCGGAGCAGGGCATATTGGTTCGAGTGGATGGAATGGGCAGTATCGAAGAGGTGAGCGAGCGCATTTTGGCCGCGCTACGCGACTGAGGTGTTTCGCCGTCCAGGCAGTATCGAGCGAAAAACTACCGAGCAGTTCGCCAAGATGCGGACGGCCGGTCTGCTCGTTGCCGAGGCTCTTGCCGCATGTGCAGATGCAGTGGCTCCGGGAGTAACAACCGCCGAGTTGGATCTAATTGCGGCCGATGTTATTGGATCCGCGGGAGCGCAACCATCCTTTTTGGGCTACTACGGATTTCCAGCGGTCATTTGCGTATCGGTTAACGACGAAGTTGTGCACGGTATACCGAGTGACCGCGCCCTCGTCGCTGGAGATCTGGTTTCGATCGACTGCGGTGCCATAGTTGACGGTTGGCACGGTGACGCCGCCGTGACTGTGCCGGTAGGTGAAGTCAACCCGACGCTGCTTGAGCTCTCTGCGACGACAAAAGAATCGCTATGGCAGGGAATTTGCGC
>JAOZTQ010000163.1 GCA_029939085.1 Candidatus Nanopelagicales bacterium | reverse complement strand
GAGTATTTCAGCCGGAACTCCGGCGGCAATTGAGGGCTCACCAGGGCAAACCCAACTGATCAACCTGCCCTACACACTTGCGGCAACCGGCAGCTATAGCTCGCTCAAGAACTTCGTCAGCAACCTGGAACGACTCGATCGCGCATTCCTTATCTCGACATTGGATGTCAGCGGTGGCGGTGATGAGTTTGGTGAGCTGACGATGAATGTGGCGGGAAGTTTCTACTCGCTAGAAAACTATGACGTGGAGGAACCTCAAAATCTTCCGCAGCCTGAAGCCGCGCCAGCTACACCTGAAACACCGGAGCCAGCTCCGACAACTAAGAAGAAGAAAAACAAACAGAAGGCTCAGGCCGCGGCTCAGGTCCAAAAAAAGGACTCCGCTAAGAACAAGAAGAAGAAAAATAATAAGCAAAAGAACAAGCAGCAGAAGAACAAGAAGAAGAACAAGTAGAGCGGAAAGCAGCCACCCGACACTCAAAAACTGCCGTATGCGACGTGAACCACCGGGCAATGCGACAATTGAGCCATGCTTCGTTGGTTAACGGCCGGAGAATCACACGGCCCCGCTCTTGTTGCCACTATGGAAGGCCTGCCGGCCGGAGTAGAAATCACCACTGAAGATGTTGCAGCTCACCTAGCTCGACGACGACTGGGAGCTGGTCGCGGTGCACGTATGAAGTTCGAAGCCGACGAAGTGACCTTTCTGGGCGGCGTCCGACATGGTGTCACGATGGGTGGACCAGTCGCACTCACCGTCGGCAACACTGAATGGCCCAAATGGGAAAAGATCATGTCGGCAGATCCAGTAGATCCGGCTGAACTCGAAGGCCTAGCAAGAAATCAGCCATTGACTCGCCCGCGACCAGGTCACGCGGATCTGGTCGGTATGCAGAAGTTCGATTTTGAGGACATCAGACCAGTACTCGAGCGAGCTAGCGCCCGCGAAACCGCCGCACGAGTAGCACTCGCCGCCGTCGCCAGAGCCTTTCTGCAGCAAGTTGCTGATGTCACGGTTGTGAGTCACGTAGTTGAAATTGGAACTGTTGCCAGCCCAGGAACCGATCTGCCGGGACCAGACGATGTGAAGGCGCTCGACGAAGACCCCGTGCGCTGTTTCGACTCCGCAGGTAGCGAAGCGATGCAGCAAGAGATTAAGGCGGCGTTCAAAGACGGCGACACACTCGGGGGAGTGACTGAAGTCGTCGTACGAGGTTTGCCACCGGGCCTCGGGTCACACGCACACTGGGATCGACGCCTCGATGCTCGACTAGCGGGTGCCGTTATGGGAATTCAGGCTATGAAGGGTGTGGAGTTCGGTGCTGGCTTCGAACTCGCACGGACGCGCGGTTCCGCGGCTCAGGACGAAATAGTCAACGATGACGGATCACTACGCCGAACCAGTGGAAAGTCCGGTGGTATCGAGGGGGGTATGAGCACCGGCGAGATCTTACGAGTCCGGGCAGCGATGAAACCAATCTCGACCGTACCTCGCGCGCTTCGCACTGTAGACGTGACGACTGGTGAAGAAGCCGCCGCGATTAACCAACGCTCTGATGTGTGTGCGGTACCGGCCAGCGGTGTCGTAGCAGAGGCTATGGTCGCTCTCATTCTGGCGGATGCGGTTTTGGAGAAGTTCGGCGGCGATAGTGTGACCGAGACGAAGCGGAACCTGACGAACTACCTCGACACCATGGCGATCAAGTAATGGCTCCTATCGTTGTATTCGTAGGTGCGCCGGGAGCCGGTAAAACTGCAGTCGGAGAACAAGTAGCCCGGCGAATGAATCTTCAGTTCACGGACACCGATATCGAGACCGAAAAGCATGCGGGCACGAGCATTACCGACATCTTCGTCGATGAGGGTGAAGCAGGTTTTCGGCGTCGAGAACGCGATGCTGTCGTCGCGGCCCTCGGGGAAGGCTCAGGCGTCGTCGCGCTGGGCGGTGGCGCAGTCGTAGATGACGAGACCAGAGCAGACTTATCGCCACTCACGGTGGTGTGGTTGCAGGTGGGAGCAACCGAAGCTGCGAAGCGGGCGGGTATCAGCGGCCCCCGGCCAATGTTGTTGGGGAATGTGCGCACCACGTGGCTCGGCCAACTCCGTGAGCGGGAGGAGCTATATCGAGAAGTAGCGACTCACGAAGTCGATACCAATCGACGTTCGGCGGATGAGGTAGCGCAAGAAGTAGTCGAGTTATTGGCAGCGGCATCATGACCGGCGCAATAGCGGAAGTCATCGTTCAAGGTGCCCGGCCTTATCCGGTAGTCATCGGTCGAGGGCTTTCAGGCCAAATACTTGAGGCGATACCAACGAGCGCCGAGCGCGTCGCCATTGCTCACGCGCCCTTCCTCGCTGAAGCGGCTGAAGAGTTAGCCGAACAGTTGCGCATAAGTGGTCGAGAGCCACTACTCGTTCCGCTAGCGGATGCTGAGGCAGCGAAGACCGCCGAAACACTCACTGCCTGCTGGGAGCTGCTAGGTGAAGCCGGGTTTACCCGTACCGATGCAATCGTCGGTTTTGGTGGCGGTGCGACCACCGATATCGCGGGGTTCATTGCCGCGACCTGGCTGCGCGGTGTCCCGATCATTCAAGTGCCAACAACCCTGCTGGGAATGGTTGATGCAGCGGTAGGAGGTAAAACCGGCATCAATACCAGTGCGGGAAAGAATCTGGTGGGTTCGATTCATCCGCCGCGCGCTGTGATCTGCGATCTCGACTGGTTAACCACATTGCCTAGGCCGGATCTAGCTGCCGGGATGGCTGAGGTCGTGAAGGCTGGCTTTATTCGTGATCAGAAGATTCTGGATCTTGTTGCAGCAGATCCAGCTGCGGCTCTCGATCCATCGGCTGAAGTCTTGCCGGAACTCATCCAGCGGGCAGTTCAAGTCAAGGCCGATGTCGTCGCCGATGATCTGATCGAATCCGTCGAACGTGAACTAGGTCGTGAAGTTCTGAACTATGGCCACACGCTGGGGCACGCTATCGAGAAGGCCGAAAACTACCAGTGGCGCCACGGCGACGCGGTGGCGGTAGGCATGTGCTTTGCGGCAGCATTAGCGATGGGCGCCGGTCGGTTAAGCCCTGAGGAGTTCGCAACCCACCGGGACATCCTGCAAGCTCTCGGACTGCCAGTGCGATACCCAGATGCAAACTTTGACGAACTAGTTATGGCAATGCGGGTGGATAAGAAGGCGCGAGGCGCAACAATGCGATTTGTAGTACTTGATGGCATCGGTACGCCGGGACTGCTCGTCGGGCCTGATGAGTCGGTACTGCGAGCAGCGTTGCGGGAGGTGACATGACGGACAAGGTTTTGGTGCTCAATGGTCCCAACCTCGGCAGACTGGGTAGTAGAGAACCTGAAATTTACGGAAGCGAAACCCTGGATGACATCTCGCAGGCCTGTGAGAAGTGGGCCGCAGAGCTAGGTATCGAAGTAGAAGTGCGTCAAACTGACGACGAAGCTGAGCTCGTCGGCTGGCTACACGAGGCGGTCGACCGGGAACTGCCCGTCGTACTCAATCCCGCTGCCTTCACGCACTACTCCTACTCGCTGCGAGACGCATGCGCCCAGGTCGCAACGCCACTTGTCGAAGTTCACCTGAGTAATCCGGCTGCCCGCGAATCCTTCCGGCACACGAGTGTGATTGGTGCAGTAGCCACCGGAACCATCGCTGGTTTCGGCATCGATTCCTATCGGTTGGCTCTCCAGGCAATTGCTGCCCGCGGATAATCCGATGCAGCCCGACTATCTGCTGCGTTGCTCACATGTCCTGAGCCAACTCGAGCCGTTAGGCGCTGATGCCTTCCTGGCAACCGACTTAACCAACGTTCGCTACCTGTCTGGATTCTCCGGCTCTAATGCGGCACTGCTGATTTCACCGGCGGGCTCGACACTCATAACCGATGGACGTTATCGAGATCAGGCCGCCGAGCAGAGCCCGCAAGTGGAAACTCATATCAATCGCAACTGTCTTCAGGCAGGCATCCAGTTGGCCGAAGCTGGCGGCATCACGGCAGTGGCTGTTGAGAGTGAGCATCTGTCACTCAAGCAATACCGCACCATCACCGCACAAAACCCTGCGATGACCTTTGTCGAATCACATGGTCTTGTCGAGCAACAGCGCAGACG
>JAOZTQ010000162.1 GCA_029939085.1 Candidatus Nanopelagicales bacterium | reverse complement strand
TGTGAAAGTTGCGATTGCAGGTGCCCACGGTTCTATCGCGCGGTTGTTAGGTGCGCTACTAACCGAACGTGGCGATTCCTCGTTAGGGATCATCAGAAATCCAAATCAAGCCGATGATCTGAACGCCATCGGAGTTGAGCCCGTCGTAGTAGATCTAGAACAAACTACGGTTGCCGAACTCGCGGACGCGATCTCTGGCTGTGATGCGTTGGTCTTTGCAGCGGGCGCTGGACCAGGTTCGGGAATTCCCCGCAAGGAAACCGTCGATCATGAAGCAGCTGATAAGTGCACCGAGGCAGCCGAGCAGGCCGGAGTGCCGCGACTGATTCAAATCAGTTCTATTGGCGCAGGCAATCCACCCGAAGATGACAGTGTGTTCAGCCACTATCTGCGCGCTAAAGCGGCGGCGGAGGAAACTCTTCGAAAATCTGATGTGAGCTGGGTGATTCTTAGACCAGGGCATCTGACGGATGAACCAGCCACGGGTTTGATCAACCTGACGCAACAGGTTCCGGGTGAATCGGTTCCGCGCGCCGATGTTGCAGCAGTTATTGCTGGTCTGCTCGACCGACCCAGCATTAAGCAGTGCACCTTGGAGCTAGTTTCGGGATCGGTCGCACGAGACGAACGACTCGACGAACTCGCTGATTCCTGATCCAGTGATCGCTTTAGTAAGTGGTTTGTGACGCCGACGGTCGGTCTAACCGGTGAAAAATAACTTCGCTAGTTTCTTCGCATCACTGCATCCAGATAGACGCCGTTGGTCCAACCGAAGCCAACCTGCGGTTTGCTGTATCCGCTGGTCACTTGGACATCCTTAACCGGATTCAATGAGTCATATTTTTCGATGATCGTTCCACTGCCAGCGAAGCCAATCTCCACAGCGTTGGTCCACCCGGAATCAACTTGAGATGCTAAATCATCCTTGCTGATACTAGTGAAACCTTGCGCGGCGAAGAGCTGGATCGGTGCCCAAGCGTTGGAGAAGTCCCATTGATTTCCGGTTGCACGCAGACTCGTAGGGATTCCAAAATTCGAATCGGCAATCATGGCGCTTTCGGGAATAGGTTCGGAGGTGTATCGACCCGAACAAGAGCCAGGATTGTCGGGGTTCTTTAATGTGCAGGTCTTGAGCTCTCCCGTGGCGCGGACCACATCGGGATTCAGTTTTCCATTTTTGGCGATATAGAAGACTTGATTTTGTTTGACCTCTTGCTGCTGCTCAACCGTTGCGGTGAACTCGTCCAATCGAGAGTCTGGCACTAACCCGGTCCATAACGGGGCGAAAGTGGTGCCATAGAGATACGGCTGCTTAGCTGGGGACCCTTTTTTCACTAGCCGATCAGAGTAGTAGGGACCGGCAGAATCAGTGATCCACATATCCGTGTTGATGGCTTCGCTTAAGTTATCGAGCCATTCGTCACTCACGCTCTGGGGCTTACCAGCGGTTTCGGCCATCGCATTTAGGTCCTGAGCCATCCGATGCAGCAGGGAATTTAAATCGACCGGGGCGAAGTCGGCCGCGTATTGACCCACTTCGCCATAGCGGCCAGACAGATCGTAGCCGGAGGCGCGCACAGTGCGATCAGCCAGATAGAAATCTTGAGTCAGCCCATAAACCAGATCGCCCGATTCCGGGTCGTAGAACCTATTGTCCGGATTGCTCTTGGGGTAGTCCCTGAAGTACGCCGCGTATTGGCGATAGAGGCTGGCGTTGCCAGGCACTCGACTGTTAACAATCTCCGGCGCAGGACCAACTCCATCCGGCGAGTACTGGTACCAGGTTCTGCCACCGCTTTTGGCGACGCGAGGATTTTGTTTCGCTCCAAAGGTCGTCGCTTTAGGGTCGGTGTAATAGTCGAAGTATTTCTTTGCAGCCGGGAAGATCTCCTTTTCGATCCATTCTGAATAGTCACTTGGTGGCTCGGCCAAATCTAAGTAGGGCGCCAGAGTTTCCCGGTAGGGCGCCACCTCGGGAAAGCGTTTCGCAAAGTCGAGAATGAGATTTGCTTCTTGAGTAAATAGCGGTGGCTGTGAGCGAGTGAGGTAGTAGATGCGATTGGCATTCGGTACTAGTCCGCCATAGAAGTTGATCATGAAGGCTTGGTTATCGGTCATACCCTTGGCGATAGCGAAAAGTTTGCCCGACAAATCTTTGGCAGAGTCTTCGTCAAGCAGCACCATGGCTGATGTCGAGGGGTCCCAGTAACTGGCTCGAGGGTTTTCGAGCACCCATTCCGCCGAGCGCAATAGACCCATGACGATGAAGTAGGAGTCCCAGCCGTACTGCTCGTTGAAGATTCCGCCGGGCACAACGTAGGAGTTGGGCAGGTACATCAAACCAGCTTGGTTATAGATCGAATCAGGATCGGCGCTTGGCTTGGGCAAGATTTTTGGTAGTTCCGTCACCCGGATTTGATTCTTGAGCCGCGCCTCTCCCGCCAACTGTTTATTCACATCACGTTTTGCGGCTGCACCATCGGCCGGGAGATAGATGGGCCATTTCCCATCGTCTGGTTTGTTCACCAGCCAGTCTTTGGCTGCTTCAACCAACTCTGAGTGCGGACGCAGCAAGCCGTCCGGCGAGATCCACAAACCCGTGATGTAGGGCATAACGCACTCAGTTCGAAAATCCGCAATGCTGATCTCTTTCCGATCAGGCAGACACGAAGCTAGAACATCCGGCAACGTTGTAGACCGATCGATCTCTACTGTGGCCCCATCTGCCCCTATCAGACCATCAATACTTACGGCGTTATCAGCACTGGTAGCTGTGGTTTCGTCGTTTGGGCTCGAGCAACTACTTAACGCCAGAATCATGGCGAGGCTCGCGATACATAGCAATTTCTTGATGCGGCAAAACTAGCGGAGGCCAGCCAGTTTTGTGGGGCGTTGCCGATAGCTATCGCGCCTGGGCACTCCCGCCCGGATCGGACCATTACGACGAGGTCTAGTTGATGACTTACGGCCAATCCCGGCAGCGGAACAAAAACTTGTCGACCCCTCTACCGCGACAACACAGCTATAAGTTAGGTTAGGCTTACCTAAGTAAGGAATGAGATGACGATACCGAGTCAAAACCCAGGTCCTCTACCAAGCACAGCTGACCACGATGGAGATGCACCCTGGGCGCGTGCAGTCGTAGAGAGTCAACTGGGCGCGCAAGTTCGCGTACCTTGGGCCGAACAGGGTGCCGACGTTAGCTGTATCGCCGGCACTAACGGCAATCTCGCACTGTTTCCTGAAGATGGGCACGTGTTGCGGCGAGTAGGAGCTTTGCGACCAGGAACTGCAGCGGTTGCTAGGGTTCGCTCGGTTCGGCCGTGGCCAAGCGCTCACCGCGTCGACGGGTGGGTCGATTTGGGTGGCTATCTCGCGGCGATGCCACCGCTACAGGCAGCAGCGTTCAGGTCTCGGTATCGCGACAAATACGGCGACTCACCCGACCAACCGGAAAATCTGTGGGTACTAGGGCTTGCGGTGGAACGTGTCGAATACCGGCGAGGCTTAGATCTTCGGGAGGACAACGGTCCTCGCTCACTGGATATCGAGGACTACCGAGCCGCACGACCGGATCAGATTTTTCTTGATTCGCTACCGGTCATCTCTCACCTAAACCAAAGTCACCCATCACTGATCAGAGCGTTGTGGCCGGGTGCCGATCCAGCAGCAGAAGTCTCACTTGTCGGCATGGATAAATTCGGAGTCGATTTGGAACATCGCTGTCGCATCATGCGTCGCGCTTTTCCCGAACCCCTCATCAACATAAATGAAGCGGGGTTTCACTTGATCCAAATCGCGAAGCAAATTTCGGTGCGAACCTAACGTCACAATTGGTTGCGACAACTACTCCGACGACTGAGGCCTAGGAGGTCGAGGCCGGGGCTTTCGATTCTGGAGTCGAATTACGATCGCGTCCCAGGAAAGCCACCAGCGGAACAAAGATCAGAGTGAAGATGCCGAAGCCAATCAGGACCGAGCCGATCACACTTCCTGGCGAACCACCGCTACTCAGTCCAGTGGCAGTCAACGAAGATGCAATGGCCGTTGCTACACCACCCATACCGATCAGTACCGTCAAGACGATTCCGGAAGCCTCACCCGCTTTCGACTTCGGCACGACTGATTGAGTCACC
>JAOZTQ010000161.1 GCA_029939085.1 Candidatus Nanopelagicales bacterium | reverse complement strand
CGACCCCCTCGTCGTCAGCGGACTCGATTACCGTTGATTCCAAGAACCCGTACTACTTGATGCAGAAGACCTACACCGACCCCAAAGGTCAGGTGCTTTCAGACACCAAGATTGACGGTTGCTCAATCGCGAGTTACACCAAATGCCCCAATGTTGATTTGTCGGGGCAATACCTGCAGGGTGCGTTTCTGTCATATGCCGATCTCAGCGGGGCCGATCTAAGTGGAGTCAATCTGAAAGCGGGTTCCATTTCGTTCGGCAACTTTAGGGATGTGAATTTCAAAGGTGCTGAGTTGTCCGCCACCTCGATGGTCCGGACCAAACTGCAGAACGGTGACTTTACGAAAACCCAGATGGTGCTGAACGACAACACTGAAGCAAAGATGCAATCGGTCAAATTGGATGGGTCAATAATCGCATCTACGACTTTCGTCGGTGCCGACCTCAGTCAGGCTAGCTTTACCAAGGCTGTCGTCAATGGAGTGTCATTCAACAAGGCTGATATCAGCGGCGTGGACTTTACGGGTGCCAATCTCGCTGAAAGCAACTTCGTTGGTGCGATTGACGACGGAACAAAATGGGACGGCGCTAAGTTTTGCAATACGTTGATGCCAGACGGATCGGTGAGAGGCGAAACTGATTCAGAATGCCCCGGCGCACCTGCCTTTGGGTTGGCTGACGACACAGTCACCATGACCCCGGAAAATCCGCTCTACGAGGGAGCAGTAGCAGCGGCGAATCCGGAATCGGCGCATCCTTACGGCGACACAGTTCGAGGCTGCAAGTTGGAACAACGAACCAAGTGCGTCGGCTCAAATCTAGATGGAGAGAACCTGACAAATGTCTTGATGGGGCTTTCTGACCTGCGTCGTATGAATATCTCGGGAGCCAAAGGGGAGGGGCTGAACATTGTGTTATCCGACGCGCGTGATTTCATTGCGCCCGGTGTCAGTTTCATCAGCGGTGGATTCTCCATCAGCGATCTCAGTGGTGCCGACCTAACGGGTACGACGTGGTCCTTCGCTTCAGCTTCACTCGCGAATATGCGAGGAGCGGATCTGTCAGGAGCCAACTTGGACTTTAGTTCCTTTATTGGCGCTGACCTGACTGGCGCCAATATGACGAAGGTGAATTTATCGGACTCCAACGCGATCGGTATTAACCTGACCGATGCAGATTTGTCGGGTGCTAACTTATCCGACGCTGACCTGACCGGAGCCACTATCAAGGGCGCTGATTTCAAAGGCGCCACATACTGCAATACGGTCATGCCGAACGGCAGCGTCAAGAAGCCACAAAAAGGTCTTTGCCCCGGCCAGGATGAGCCGTGACCGATATCTAAGGCGCCGGGCCCACGGAATCTCTTCGGAATCCGTTTTGCCGTGAAACTCGGCCGCGGTTCTGAAAGTCTTCTCCTGGTAGTCCCGAATCTGTGGAGTGAGGCTGTTAATGACTGTGACAGGGAAAAGAATCGGCGAAGACATCTTCACACCTGAAGGGTTCGCCACTGCGTTCTTGGAGGAGTTGCATTACGGTCAAGGAGCCAGCCTTGAGCGCGCCACAGATAACGATAAGTATTTCGCCTTAGCCCACACGGTTCGACGCGCATTGATGTCCAGTTGGCTTAGCACGCTGAGGCACCAAATGGCGGCGGGCAAGAAGGCAGTTGCCTACCTATCTGCGGAGTATCTCCTGGGTCGACAGTTGGACAATGATCTCCTCGCGATCGAGCTGAACGATGTGGCAGACGCGGCACTGAAAAGCCTTGGGCTCGAGTTGAGTGAACTTCGACAGATGGAAGTGGAGCCGGGGCTTGGCAATGGCGGTTTAGGACGCCTCGCCGCATGTTTCATCGACTCACTAGCAACATTGCAAATTCCTGCGGTGGGCTACGGCATCCGCTACGAACACGGGATCTTTCGGCAAGAGTTTCAGGACGGTTGGCAGCGTGAGCAGCCGGACCCGTGGCTAGCGCTGGGCAACCCCTGGGAGTTTCGACATCCTGAAATGGCAGTCGAAGTCGGCTTTGGTGGGAGTACGGAGAACTACACCGACGACGAAGGTCGTGAGCGTGTGCGATGGACCCCGTCAGAGCGGGTTTTAGGAATTCCGTATAACTACATGGTCCCCGGGTATCGCAGCGGAACAGTGAACACACTTCGACTGTGGGCTGCGCGAGCCACGGAAAACTTCCGATTAGATGTGTTCAACGCTGGCGACTTTGAAGCGGCAGTTCGAGACGCCACTATGGCAGGAACCATCAGTAGCGTCCTTTATCCCGAGGACTCCACTCCACAAGGTAAAGAGTTGCGACTGAAGCAGCAATATTTTTTCGTTGCATGTTCTATTCGGGATTTCATTGATCAGGTATTGCCGGAGGACTTCGATTTCGCTGAGCTTCCGGATCGAGTGGTGTTTCAACTCAACGACACCCACCCGGTGATTGCAGTACCAGAGCTCATGCGCATTCTGATGGATGAGCAAGGGTATGAGGCGGCTGAGGCTTGGGATATAACGCAACGCTGTTTCGCCTACACCTGCCACACGTTGCTGCCAGAGGCGCTAGAGGTCTGGCCCGTGGATTTGTTGGAGCGGCTATTGCCGAGACATATGGAAATCATCTACTGGATCAACTCGAGGTTCCTGGGCGAACTGCGGGAAAGGTTCCCTGGGGATGAACTTCGGATCCGGCGGATGTCAATCATTCAAGAGCATCCGTACCGAGCGGTTCGCATGGCTTATCTAGCCACTGTGGCTGGGAAAATGGTCAACGGCGTAGCAGAACTTCAGTCCACCCTGTTGCGCACAAAAGTTCTCAATGAGTTCGCTGATCTTTATCCAGACAAGTTCACCAACGTCACTAACGGAGTTACCCCACGTCGTTTTATTCGACTAGCCAATCCGTCACTGTCAGCTTTAATCACCAGCCGAATTGGGAGTGACTGGATTCACGATCTCGAACAGTTAAAGCAACTGGAGCCGTTGGCTGACGACGCCGATTTTCGTCGAGCCGTTTTGGAAGTTAAGCGAAGCAATAAGGATCGAGCAACTGCCCTGCTGTCGGGCCGCGGAATCGAAATCAACCCCGACACCATGTTCGACGTCATGGTTAAGCGACTCCACGAATACAAGCGCCAAACGCTCAAGGTCCTGCACATCATCTCGCTGCATCAGCGGCTACAAGACGGTGAAGATATCGTGCCGCGCACATGTATCTTTGGCGCCAAAGCCGCACCCGGCTATCGCATGGCGAAAGAGATCATTGGGCTGATAAATCACGTTGGCTCGGTAATCAATCATGATCCGGTATGCCGCGGCAAGTTGGCCGTCGCGTACCCGGAAAACTACAACGTCACGCTCGCTGAGACAGTGATTCCTGCTGCTGACTTATCGGAGCAGATTTCACTTGCCGGTATGGAAGCTTCCGGTACTGGCAATATGAAGTTCACGCTGAACGGCGCCCTCACCATCGGAACACTAGACGGTGCCAATGTGGAAATTCGTGAGTTGGTGGGCCCGGAGTGGTTCTTCCTCTTCGGTATGACCGAGGACGAAGCAGCTGCACTGGAGATGAAGGGCTACAGCCCATCGAAATACTACGAGTCGAGTCCGGTGTTGAAGCGATCCCTTGATGCCATTGCAGCAGGCGCGTATTCCGGTGGCGATCGGTCGGTCTTTGCTGGTGTAGTCGACAATTTAGTCAACGAGGATCGCTTCATGGTTCTCGCAGATTTCGATTCATATATCGCTGAGCAAGCCGTCGTGGAAGAGCGCTATCAAGACAGAGATTGGTGGAGCAAAGCGACGATCCTGAATATTGCGCGGACTGGATATTTCTCTTCCGATCGTTCGATTCGGGACTATCTGGAACGCATCTGGCACGCCGAGGCTGTTCCCATTCCAAGCGATATGCCCGCTGTCGACTCCGAACGGTGAACCGATGGCGAAAGACGCTTCCATAGCCTTACGCCCCGCTGTGGAGTCGGATTCGTGGATCTATGCATCTTTTGTGAATACGGCAGCCGATGGAATGTTCGCGACAATGTTTGGCAGTCGGTGGCAATCAATCGTTGCGGAACTCAGCAGTCAGCCAGACCATGCGATGAGCTTGGAACACGCACGTGTTTTGGATCGAAACGGC
>JAOZTQ010000013.1:3402-14563 GCA_029939085.1 Candidatus Nanopelagicales bacterium | reverse complement strand
CCGGGATGATTTCCGATGATAAGTGTGCGCCGGTAACTCGGACCTCAGGATCTGGCAATCGGTTAGCGAAATCAGGAAATCCGGCGATACCGGGGGAGTCGTGGACCTTTACGTGTCAGGCGACCAATATCACCGAAGACACCGTCAATATTGCTACGACCACAATGACCGGGGTCACGACCGGAAAGACCGTGACTTCAACCGATAATGCATTTGTCGCAGTGAAGAAGCCTGGTCTGGAGCTGACCAAGGAAGCACGCCGAAGTTTGGTCTACGACGGTAAGGACGTGAGGTTCGTTTATCGCCTTCGGAATTACGGGCAGACGGATTTCCGATACCCAGACCGAAGCCGAGATCAATGGCTCGACGACGACAAATGCAACTCCATAGTTTACGAGTCAGGCGATAGCGGCAATGACAGTGTTTTGTCGATTGGTGAGGTTTGGAAGTTCGCCTGTACTACTAGTGTTGATGGTGAGACGACAAATGTAGCCACGACAACACCAACTCCATTCCTGCCGAAAAACCCGAACCTCACTGGCACACCGGTACCGGTGAAGAAGACGGCCGTTGTCAAGGTCGTGAACAAGGCTGGCATCAAAGTTGTAAAGAGTGCGTCGAACGACAAAGTGCGTTCTGGGTCTGCCGTCACCTACACCTACAAGGTCACCAATACTGGCAGTCTGCCGTTAGCGAAGGTAGCGCGCCTCATCAGCGACGACCGCTGCTCGGATGTTCAGTTTGTCAGCGGTGACCGTAACGGCAACAACTTGTTGGAAAACAAAAATTCTGGCGCCAAAACCAATGAGACCTGGGTCTTTGAATGTACGGCGACCTTAGATCGCTCAACGACCAACACCGTCACGGTGACCGGACAGCCCAAGGTGAATGGAAAGAGCGTCGGTACACCCGTAACGGATTCGGACAAGTTAACCGTAACTATCGTTGGTCCCGGTGGTGGTACACCAGCGAACACCGGCAGTTACATCCTGTTGGGTTTCCTCACCTCGATTGTGTTGATTGCCTCCGGTTTGACGCTGTTTCTTCTGGTTCGCGAACGCGCCTAGTTGAATCGGCGCGAGCTCGCTTTACCGGTATCGAAGTTGCGTCCAGGCGTTACGACTAGGAGCCGGTGTAGTACTTGTCTACTTCGTTAAAAGCCTGATCAAGTAAGGCGAGCCCTTCTTTGGCTTCATCCTCGGTCACCACACATGGGGGAACCACATGAAGGCGGTTGAAGTTCGCGAAGGGGAGTAGTCCCCGGGCAACACATCCCTTAGTGAGGACACCCATGGCTTCGCTTGTGCCACCGTAGGGCGCGAGCGGTTCCCGAGTGGCTCGATCGGTGACCAGATCTAATGCCCAGAAGACTCCGAGGCCACGGACCTCACCAATCACCGGATGCTTCTCAGCAAGAGTGCGCAATCCCGGTCCCAAAACATTCTCGCCAATCCAAGCGGCATGTTCGATGATGCCTTCGTCCTTCATGGCCTCAATAGATGCCAATGAAGACGCGCACGCTAGCGGGTGACCACTGTAGGTGAGACCCCCCGGGAAAACCCGATCATCGAAAGTTGCTGCGATGTCATCCTGAATAATTACGCCGCCCAGCGGTACATAGCCGGAGTTCGAACCCTTTGCGAAAATGATCAGGTCAGGATCGACATTCCAGTTGTCGTAAGCAAACCACTTACCGGTCCGACCAAATCCTGCCATGACCTCATCAGCGATATAGACGACGCCATATTTATCGCATAGATCGCGAACGCCTTGAAGGTAACCGGGTGGCGGGATCAAAACCCCAGCGGTCCCCACGACAGACTCGATCATCACCGCCGCAACGGTTTTCGGGCCCTCGAACTGAATAACCTGCTCGAGGTGCGCTAGCGCACGCTCACACTCTTCTTCCTCGTTTGTGGCGTGGAAAGCGGAGCGATACAGATACGGACCAAAGAAATGGACGTGACCGAAGGAGTACTCGTTGGGCCAGCGCCGAGGATCTCCTGTCGCATTGATAGCCGAGCCAGTGTTGCCGTGATAACTGCGGTAAAAGCTCAAAACCTTATGGCGGCCGGTATGGATTCGAGCCATCCGAACCGCATTCTCTGCGGCATCAGCGCCGCCATTAGTGAAGAAAACTTTGTGATGTTTCGGGGGTGCTAGTTCGCTGATGGCTCGGGCCGTTCGACCCCGCACTAACGATGCATGCTGAGGTGCCAGTGTCGCTTGAACTGCAGCTTGTGACTGAATAGCTTCAACGACCTTGGGGTGCTGATGTCCGATGTTGGTATTCACAAGTTGGCTAGAAAAGTCGAGGTAGACGTTTCCATCGAAATCCCACACTTTGGTGCCTGCTCCTGAAGCGATCACCAAGGGGTTTAAACCGCCTTGCGCGCTCCAGGAATGAAATACGTGGCTGCGATCGAGTTCAAACGCCTCACTATTGCTGCCCTCGGCCCAGGGATTGTTGTGGATGTCGTCGTCCGGCATAGGTTTAGCGTAGCCGCTTCGGGTATCGCAGTGAGTGGGTGATTTTCTGAATCCGACTAGCTGTGGGATGCGACGAAGGAGTGAAAATCCTGCAAATCGCAGCGAAATCTCAGTTCTTACACTTTACAAATCCACATATAATGTAAACTCCGATTGAGCGGCAGTGGCTTACCGACTCGACGGGACGAGGTTAGGAGAGCTCATGACTTCGGTAGCACCAGAGACACCCACGTCTGAGGAAGCCTGGACTGATCGAAAACGCTATCTGTGGCTTTTCGGTTTACTAATCCCCACTTTTCCGTTCCTCGGTGGCGCCTTAGCGTCATTAACTGGTTGGAATGGATTTTGGTACATCGGCCCAGTTCTGATCCTGGTCGTCATTCCCCTCATTGACCTGAGCACGGGTCTGGACCGTTCCAACCCACCTGATGACCTCATAAAGTCGTTAGAGGAAGACAAGTACTACCGGTGGGTGACCTTTCTCTACCTACCGCTGCAATACGCAGCACTGATCTGGGCTTGCTGGCTATGGTCTGGTGACTCGTTGTCGCTAGCGTCCGAAATTGGTCTCGCACTCACCGTTGGCACAGTTGCCGGCGTCGGAATAAATACCGCACATGAACTGGGTCATAAGCGTGAGAGCGTGGAACGGTGGCTGGCCAAAATAGCCCTCGCTCAATCCTTCTACGGGCACTTCTACATCGAACACAACCGTGGTCATCACGTGAAGGTGGCCACACCCGAAGATCCTGCCAGCGCAAGAATGGGAGAAAGCCTCTACATGTTCTTACCCCGAACAATTGGAGGCAGTGTAAGGAGCGCGTGGCGCCTGGAGCAGCCGCGCTTCAAGCGCCGGAATCAGTCGCACTGGTCACTTCGCAATGACGTACTCAACGCATGGCTTATGTCCATTGTTTTGTGGACCGCTTTGGTCGTTTTCTTCGGTCCGCAAATCTTGCCCTTCTTGATCCTGCAGGCCTTCGTGGGAATCGTATTGCTGGAAACTGTGAACTATCTCGAACACTACGGCCTGCTTCGGCAGCGAACTCAAACCGGCCGGTGGGAGCGAGTCATCCCCGCCCATAGTTGGAATAGCAACAACATAGCCACGAACGTTCTGCTCTATCACCTGCAGCGGCACAGTGATCACCACGCCAATCCGACGCGTCGATACCAGGCGTTGCGTGACGATCAAGAGGCACCAGTGCTACCGACTGGGTATGCGGGAATGATTGTGCTTGCGCTTTTCCCACCGCTCTGGCGCCGAGTTATGGATCCCAGGGTGCTCAATCATTATCACGGGGATGTCGGCTTGGCGAATATGCAGCCTAGTAAGCGGGAGAAGCTGATTGCTGCTTATGGCACAGCTGAGACCTCCGCGGTCTCATGAGTCGATATCAGTGCGATAGCTGCGGGTACACCTTTGACGAAATAAGCGGTGACGACCGCGAGGGTTTTCCGGCCGGTACTGATTGGGACGACGTTCCCGATGACTGGGCATGTCCAGACTGTGGGGTTCGGGAGAAAGTTGACTTCATTCCCCTAGATGCTGCAACAGATGGGGACGTATAACGTGGCGTCGCCATTGCGGACCCGCATTTTGGATGCAGCCATCGAAGTTGTTGCGGAGTCTGGCTGGTCTGGGGTAACGATGATCGCTGTTGGCGAGCGTGCGGGGGTTTCTCGGCAGTCTGTCTACAACGAAATCGGTTCGAAGCCGCAACTTGGTCAGGAGTTAATTGCGCGGGAAGTAGCGATGTTCCTGAGCGCAGTGTCTGAAGCCATTGAGCGGGAATCGAATCCTAATGCTGCCCTTGTAGCTGCGGCTAGTTCCGTGTTTACGATCGCTCGAGACAACGTCTTGCTGTCCGCGGCGCTGTCGCCTGGCCCTGATGCCGAAACCGGACTACTGCCGCTGTTGACGACAGAATCGACTCCTATCATCCAGGGGGCTAGCGATGTGGTCGTCAAATCCTTGAGTCGCAACTATTCAGACGTTTTGCCCGATGAGGATACGCTGTCTGCCGCCGTAGTGCTTGTGGTTCGTCTGGTGCTCAGTTATGTGATCCGTCCATTCGGTACCCCGGCTCAGATGGCTGAGCAGGTTGGCTGGGTTGGAGCTCAACTTCTGGCTCCAGTGCCAGTTTCTACATCGGATCGCGGAAACTTAATGTGAAACTCAGCACCGCCGCCAACTCGGTCACTGCACCAAACGCTTGCCCTATGTGTTTCGGCTACATCCTTGACGATGGCTAGTCCTAGTCCAGATCCAGGAAGACTGCGTGAGGATACGGGTCGATAGAAGCGCTCAAAAATCTGATCTTGATCATCTTGAGAAACACCGGGACCACGGTCCGACACAATAAGTTCATTTTCGCGGACCTGAATGTCGATAGCTCCGCCATTGCTATCGAACTTCATTGCATTCTCTACGAGGTTCCATGTTGCTCGTTCCAATAAAGT
Organism: Candidatus Nanopelagicales bacterium; assembly: GCA_029939085.1. Taxonomy (GTDB): domain Bacteria; phylum Actinomycetota; class Actinomycetes; order S36-B12. The sequence continues at coordinate 9,610 of JAOZTQ010000013.1, read as the reverse complement.
CTCGTAGCCGATGACCACAGAGTCGTCGCAGCTGACCCGTAACTCGATATCGGATTTACGGCGAACTCGCTCGACAACTTGGGACACAACATCGGCAAGTAATACGGGTGCCGGTTCACCGATGGGACTAGTGCCCGACGCGATTTCCAAAAGCTCGTTGACTAAGTCTGTCAGTTCGGCCGATTCACCGCGCAGATCGGCTACGACACGGTCTTGGACCTCGGGATCCAATTCGGAAAAGCGTTGCAGCAAGCTGATATTTGTTCTGATGGATGTCAATGGAGTACGCAGCTCGTGGCCGGCATCCTGGACTAGTCGTTGCTGCTCTGCTTGCGATTGGGTAAGGCGCAGCAGCATCGTGTTGAATGCTGAAGCCAGCCGACCAACCTCATCATTTCCTTCACCCGGCACTTCCACATCAAGTGAACCTGTTTGACTGACTTGTACGGCAGCAGCGGTCAGTGACTCGAGCCGCGCGGTGATCCTGCGCGCTAACCACCATCCGACTAAAGCCGCCAGCAGCGCTAGTGCACTCGCCAATCCAACCATGGTTAATGCCAGTCCACGCAGGACAGACGTCTGCTCACTCCAGTCCCGGGCTACAGCTATTGCTGCGGCACCATTTCCGTTGGTAGCAACGACAACGCGGTACGGATTGCCCGCTACTTCCTGCGTTCGAGCCGAACTAGTTGGTTCGGTGCTGGCCGCTATTTCGATATCAGCTGATTCGGGCGTAAGTGTGGGGTCTCCCCGCAGTGTGTCAAAGGAACCATCAGCTAGAACCTTGGTGATGAGCAGATTTCGATCTTGTGGCGGCAGCGGGTCTCTTCTCCCTTGGAACTGATCCCGAGAAAATGCCAATGCATCGCCTGCCCGTGGGCCATTCAAGACTCGCTCAGCAGCATTGAGCAGTGCCTCATCGGTTTGGGTGGTAACTCGCGAAGCCACAGTTGCATATCCGAGCGCGCCCATCAGTACAGCCACGACTGTCGCCAAGGCAGCAAAGCTGATCGCCAGTCTCGCCCGTAGTGTCATGATGCGCGCAGACTGTAGCCGACTCCTCGAACACTGCGAATAAGCTCTTCACCCGGGGCGTTAAGTTTGCGTCTCAAATAGCCAATGTATACGGCCAAATTCTTGGAGTCTGAACCGAAGTCGTAACCCCAGATCCGCTCATAGATGACTGGTCGCTCAAGTACGATACCGGCGTTGAGCATGAGCAGTTCCAGGAGATCAAACTCGGTTTTCGACAGTTCTATTTCATCAGCGCCGCGCCATACTCGACGCGCTGCAGGGGAGAGGCGTAGATCTCCGATACGCAAGTCTTGATTGTCGTCATTGCTAGTGGATCTGCGTAGCAGAGCGCGTAGTCGTGCCAAAACTTCGTCGATTTCGTAGGGCTTAGGTACGTAGTCATCGGCTCCGGCGTCTAGTCCCGCAACTCGATCTGCGGTTTCGACTCGAGCCGTGAGCATCAATATTGGTATCTGATCACCTTCGGCACGCAATAGCCGACATACCCCTAGCCCATCTATGCCGGGCATCATGACGTCGAGCACTATGACATCGACCGGATCCGCTCGATAGGCCGCCAAGGCTTCAACTCCATCAGAGCAGGAAGTCACCTCGTAACCGTTCAGCTCCAATGCTGCGGTGAGCGATTCACGTATGGCGCGATCATCATCTGCCAGCAGGACCCGGTCCATCGGTTCGAAACTCCAATCATCCTTGAGGGCATCAGCCTAAGCTGATGCCCTCAAGGTTCCGTGTCATGAGTCTAGACAAGTGCGGCTGTCTCAGCGTTGGAACTGCCAGGTCCCTGAGGTCCCTGACCGCGCATACCAGGCTCACGCGGGGGCAGTTCTTTCGTGCCTTGAACTTCGAAGTCTTTGTTGAGTTTCACTCCGACAGCACCGTCGTCGGTCCGCACGATGACGAAGTAGTGACCGCCTCGCTTCGCCGACCGAACTGCCTCACCTGGGACCTCCGCTACCGCTGCGGCCTCGGCCTTTTGTTTTGTCTCGCCCTTGAGCGGCTTTCCGTGACGATGCTTTCCAGAGACGACCTTGTCTACCTTGTAGTCACTATCAAGTAGGACTTTCCGGATCTTGTCGTTTGGCATTTGCACAATCACGGCGTAACCGTCATCACGTCCTTCGAAGACTGCCTTAACCGTTCCTTTCGGAAGTCGTTTTTCGGCCGCCGCCGTTGCTTTATCCGCGGCCTCTCCAGTAACTGGTACCGGACGGGGCCCCTTTCGGCTGGGCATGTCCTTGGTTTCCTGAACATTGAATGACTCGTCCATTAACACCACGACGCCTTTTCCGTCGGCATCTGACATACCTACGGCATAGCCGCCCTCAGGTCGCTCGAACACCCGATAAGCGGTGCCACCTTGAACCGCCTGCTCGGCAGCGCTCTTGGCCTGTTCGGCGGTCTCACCCGTTACAAGTTCCCCTTTGGGGCCAGGACCCTTCCGGTCAGGTAGTTCCTTAACCTCTTCAGGTTCAAAGTTGCTGTTCAGAAGCACTACAACGCGACCACCGTCTGCATTGCTCATACCTACGGCATAGCCACCGTCTGGTCGTTCGTAAACGCGATAAGCGGTCCCACCTGGTACCGCTTCTTCTGCTGCAGTCCGAGCGCGATCCCCGGTTTCACCGGTGACTGGTTCGCCCTTGGGCCCATGCGGTCCTCTGTGTTGACCGTCTCTCGACCCGCTCTTGTCGCTATCTTGGGCGTTTGCCAGACCAATACCACCCATCGCTGCGGCTGAAAGAGCGAGTACTCCTGCTCCGACGCCAGCCATCTTTAGCTTGCTGTTCATGTCTTTCCCTCCGGATTGTCTTTTCCCGTTGGCTATAACGTGCACCCCTAAGTCCAAAGTCCGCTGTGACGCGGGTAAGAGTCAGTTGAGAAGTTAAAGACCGTATCCGCAGCCTTAAGAGAGTTGAGCAAAACAAAAGACCCCGAATCGACCGCGACATCCTTAGCGGAAGTCGTGCCGATCCGGGGCTCTTGGGTCCAGCTACGTGGTTAACAGCCCACTTCGTCTGAAATCTTTTGCAGATCGGTGTCCAAGGTTGTCTGTGCGGCGCGTAGTTGAGTCGCGGCTTCCTTAAGGGACAGATCCTTGTTGTCCTTGATGGATGAGACCGAGTCCTGGTACTTGTCGAGTGCCATGTCGAGCTGCTCGGAAACTGCTTGGTTGCGGTCGCCAAGAGCGCTCTTGACAGACTCCCACTGGCTATCGAGAGTACCGGCAGTCTCCTCGGCCTGGCCAACCGTTATCTCAGATCCATCTGAAACACTTTCCGATGCGGCGGTGAGCGAGGTGGTTAACGTATCGCCCAAGTTCTGAACGGCATTACATACCTCGGCGTTGGCGTTAACGGTGTTGTCAGCGGCTTCTTCTTCGGAAGTACTGCAACCGGAAAAGGCTAGGGCGGCAGCTGCGACTCCTAGGCCCAAAGCGATCTTTCGCATGAACGACCTTTCGTTTCTTTGTTGTTGTCTGCCACATCCTAGGGTGACCAACTGATAACCGCTGGGATATGGGCTTCACCGCCGGGGGTATTTCTCGGTTTTGGATGGAACGCAGGAGCTTAGATGATCTAGGTCAGGTGCGGAAATCGATTGTGTGTCGACAAAGGAGGGCTCGACTAAACTTTAGTCTTGCTTGCCAAGATCGGTGTCCCAAGTTTCGTGGCTCACTGCACCCGTACAACTGGCGCAAGGACAGCAACATGCCAGTCCTGACGCATCCATACCTAGTTCAGCATCAGAAACTGAGGCCTCGACGGGTGCCGGGGGTATCGGAAAACGGTGTACCGCCTTCATACCGCGGCCGGTGGTGTGCCAATCGCCTGGCTTTGCACTTTGGTCTTCAAAGAATTCCACTTCGTATCGATCAGGAAAGACCAATCCCTCACTATGAAGAATCGGAGTGGGGTCATCGATTAACGCAGCCTTGAATTCGGTGTCCACCCAAGCGCGCGCAATAACTCGAGAAATCACATTTTCCCATTCCTGACGGAATTCACTGAAACCATCCGCAGCAGCCTGTTCCATAACGTTCTCGGATCAGCGACTTGCAACCGCTGCTGGGCTCATGGTCCGTAGCTTTGGCGGCTCGGGTGCTTCGAGACCGAACTCAGGCATAACCTTTGTCGCGAAGAGATCAAGTTGTTCTAGCGTTTCATCCAGTGGCATAACTGCATAGGGCAAATGCCAGACGAGATACTCAAATGGCACAGTCTTCAACTGCTCTTCTAGGTTGCGTTTCACATCATCGACAGTCCCACCGATAAGTAGTCCGACCTTGGTGAGACGCTGCAGAACACTCTCGCCCGGAGCCGGGATCGGCCCTTCCTCATCGGGGAACTTGAAGCCCCGCAGGTGGCCGAATGCACCGTACCAATCACGCCATGCCAGCACCTCATATTTTTCCATCGCTTCCTGAGCAGCAATACGCGATTTGTGAATACTGAAGCCACGAAGTAGACCCATATTTTGACCGATGCCAAAGTCGAACCCAGCTTTACTGGCCTCATGTCGATAAAGATCGGCGTACCACTGGGCCAACATGACCGGAGCAAACATTGTTATGGGAATCAGACCCTGAGAACCGGCCCAGCGCACGGTACTTGGGCTGACCGAAAACGGCTGGAACATGGGCGGGTGAGGGTCCTGTAGCGGCGCGGGTACTACAGAAACTCCCATGAGGGTGCCGTCCTCATCAACTTCGCCGGGAGCACCGTACTTTCGCGTCAGAGTGTCTGCTGGCGGCCAGTCCGGTATACCTTCGTCGAAAGGAAACGGGGCCTCATAGTGTCGACTCTTGTATTGCAGCAACTCCATTTCCCAGGCGAGCTTCATGATGCGGTAGTGCTCGAAATAAAGTTCTTTGTTTCGCTCCTCGGCCGCTTCGTCGTTTCGGTCGGAGGCGCCGACATCTAGACGTTGACCTAGAACGTTCATCCAGCGTTTTTGATAGCCACGTGCAATACCCACGAACAGCCGGCCACCCACCATATGATCGATCATCGCGATCTTTTCTGCTAACCGGATCGGATCTCGACTCGGTAGCACATAGCCCAGCTGACCGTGGCGTAAGCGTTGCGTGGCCTGGCCCAGGTACAGATTCCACAGACCAGGATCCGGCGACATTTCCATACCCTCGGAGTGGAAATGGTGTTCGACATGGGAGAGTCCCCAATAACCCAGTTCGTCCATCGCTACTGCGATGTCCCGCATACCCTTCATGACTTCCTGGAAAACCATGGGGTCACGTCCGATAGGTCGATGCGCTTGCATCTGCTCGTATCCACCCATTGATGGATAAATCTGAACAATGACTTTGGGCATGTAACGTCTCCCTCAGTTCTCAGCGGTGCCCTCACCATATCCGGGTCGAAGCTTTTTGCACGGCGCTTTACGATCGAACCATCCGACTGTCGGAGTGCTTGGCGGGAACAACCTCGAGATGCGCTTCGCCATGACTCCAGGCGCACGACATCTGGGTGAATTCGTTTCTTTGTGACTGTTGGCGTTGCGACCCAGGGATCCGAAGCGATTGACTCGCATTGCAGTGATAGATAACTGGAGGAGCGTATGGCTACATACGAACGCGCCGCTGGCGCCGCAACAGACCCAAAGGATGACTACGCCGAAGAAGTAAATGAGGCGATGCACAAAGTCATCGGGCGAGCCTGGCATGACCCGGCATTCAAATCAGAGTTGATCGCCAATCCATATAAGGCTTTTGCCGATGAGGGTGTGCATTGGCCCGACCACTACAAGGTTGAGTTCTACGACGATCCGTCAGCCCATGTAGGTGACTGGACAAATGTGGGGCGCGGCCAGAATGGCCTGCTGAAGGTTCCCATCCCACCTGCTCCGACGAGCGGCAAGGTAAGTGAGGACGATCTAGCAGCAGTTGGAGGTGCCGGAACTGATTGCTGTTGCTGTACAGGTCTGTGCACCTGCACGGGTGCGGTGAGCCACGATACCTGGTACTGAGCAAATACCTCGAAACGGAGGTGGTGGCGCTTATGCGAGCGCCACCACCTCCATTTCTGCGCTAAAGAGACGGGGCGCATGCAGCCAAAGCTGCAATATCTCTCAACGAGATTGAAGGAGATGACCTAGTAAATATGGCTATTGATATTCCGAAATTTAGACCTGACTTTCACGTCTCGACCATTCC
>JAOZTQ010000013.1:0-3302 GCA_029939085.1 Candidatus Nanopelagicales bacterium | reverse complement strand
CTCATCACTGTTGGTGAAACTGCTATCGAAAAGATGGGAGAGGCTCTTGAAGATGCGGGTCTGCGGATCTCTGAAGACGCTGATTACGCCCTTGTAGTGACTGATGACTATCGCCACCCAGAACTCGATGACATTGATGCCAAGATGTTTGCCAACGAGAAGCGATGGGGATTGGTTAAACCCACGGGCATCTATCCTTGGGCGGGTCCTTTCCTGGATCCGAGATCGGGGGGCTGCTGGCGGTGCCTTGTTGACCGCATGAATATGAACTACATGGCCGATACTTTCGTCTTGGAGCGATCAGGTGAAACCCCGGTAACCTCCAAAGCCAGCAACGCTGCCGCTATGGGGATTCTGAGCAATCTTGCTGCAGTTGAACTAGCAAAGTGGCTTGTTACTGACGAAACTCAGTTGCATAACGAACTGGTTTCTCTCCATCTGAACTCCATGCAACTGGATCGGCACAAGTTAACTCCGCGCCCGCAATGCCGCAGATGTGGCGAAACTGACTACCGTGAACGGCGCACCAAGTTCCGTGAACCTACTCGTATCGAGTTTCAATCGCGTCCTCATCTGCATGTCAGTGACGGTGGCCATCGGACTGCGACCGCAGAGGAAACAATTGCGAACTACGAACATCTGGTGAGTCCCATTACGGGAGTGGTTTCCCGACTGGTGAGCGTTGCGGATCCGGATCATCCAGTGGTGCATGCGTATTCGGCGAGCCACAACTGGGCGACTCACCCGGACAGTCTCTCCTTTATGCGTCACTCCTTACGCTCAGCAAGCGGGGGAAAGGGCACCTCTGATATTCAAGCCAAGGTAGGCGCGATGGCTGAGGCCTTTGAGCGTTACAGCGGAGTGTTTAGAGCTGATGAGATCCGTAAGCGGGCCACGGTGGCCGAAATGGAAGCAGAGGGTCTAGAGGTCTTAGAACCAGATCGAGTTCTTTTGTTTAGCGACGATCAGTACGAAAAACGAGCTGAGATAAACGCTTTGGGCAACAGTTTCCAGATTGTGCCGGAGCCTTTCGATCGGGAACAGCCAGCGGATTGGTCTCCGATGTGGGCGCCGACATCAGATCGTTTTGTTTGGCTGCCCACAGGCTTGTTGTATTACTCCTACAACAAGTTGGCCCCACACGATACGCCGAATCGGATGGCCTACTACGCGGACTCCAATGGTTGCGCGGCAGGCAATAGTCGAGAAGAGGCTGCACTTCAGGCTTTGTTGGAATTAGTTGAGCGGGATGCGGTGGCAACATGGTGGTACAACCAGGTGCAGCGCCCCAAAGTTGAGCTGGACGATTTGGACATTCCCTATCTCGATGAACTTCGCGACTGGCTGGAAAGCGAGGGTCGAGATCTCTGGGTATTGGACATAACCAATGACATCGGAATTCCTACATTTGCTGCAGTGTCACTCTTGCGGGAGCCACGTGAGAACGACAGCGAAAATATCGTGGTCGGGTTCGGCGCTCATCTCGATCCGCAAGTGGGAATCATGCGGTCAATCACGGAAGTGAATCAGTTCTTTGCGAGTTTGTTCGAGCTCGGTGAAAAAGATCTGGCAATGGCGTTCGACCCAGGCGCGGTTGATTGGTGGGAAAACGCGTCTACGAAGGAGAAGAAGTATCTGATTCCACTGGATGAGCCCGCCAGACGAATCGACGAAATCCCGGATCTAACTTCCGACGATTTACTTGTCGAACTGCAGACGGCGATACGGATGATTGAGGAACGTGGTCTCGAAGTTCTGCTGTTAGACCAGACCCGTCCGGACGTGGAATTTCCGGTCATGAAAGCGCTTGTCCCGGGAATGCGTCATTTTTGGTCGCGGCTGGGGAAAGGTCGCCTGTTCGATGTTCCCGTAGAGCTGGGTTGGTTGTCTGAGCCGGTCGCTGAAGAAGATCTGAATCAAACTCCCATCTTCTTCTAGGCAGGATTTCAATCAATGAAACTAATGTTGGCTGAAGACCATACGTTGGAAACGGACGGCAGCGAATCAACAATCACCACACCGCGCGGTCCAGTGCGCTTTTCAGATCTATCTGACACTCAACTCCAAGCGCTCGACTTATTAGCGTCGGGTGTTACGGAACGGGATCTGATCGCGGCTTTGCCTGAAGTAGAGGAGCAGATTTGGGCTCGAATGATAATCAATCGACTCATCTCACTCGCCATATTGAATCGTCAGCACGACGTCGGAATTCGGATCGAAGTCATCGGTGACGGCTACCAGCCTAATGGCCGTAAAATTGGTCCCGACCAACCTTTTCGGTTGAGTAAGTTCAGTTATCTGCGGCGAGACGTGGATAGTTTGGTACTCGAGTCGCCTCGCTCGCTATCCCGACTAATCCTTACGGATGCACAAGCAGTTCTGCCGATTCTCGATGACATCGCAGTCCCGACAACCTTGGAGAAAATCACTGAGCGCGGTAACAGTTCGGAAGAGCTGTTACAGGTCCTATTTCAAGAAGGTTTTCTGGAACCAGTGGGACCGCCACCGGCAGACAATATGGAGGCGTTAGCCCTTCAGGAGTGGTCATTTCATGATCTCCTCTTCCACTCCAGATCCCGTCAAGGACGGCATCGATACCCGTACGGTGCCAGTTATCGGTTTGAGGGAGTTCGCGAACCTTTACCTGCGGTGACTGAAGTTCAAGCGGATCAACAGATGATCCCATTACCGAAGCCTGATCTTGATCGGCTACGTAGCCGTGACCCGGGGTTTGTTGATGTGGTTGAAAGCCGAAGAAGTTGGCGGACAAATGGACCTGAGCCACTGACCCTGGAACAACTCGGCGAGTTCCTATTTCGAGCGGCTCGCGTTCGTGGTCGACGTGGCACGGAACATGAAGAAATCAGTAACCGACCGTACCCGGGCGGTGGTGCTGACTACGAACTCGAAATCTATCTCTTAGTCAACCGGGTAAGCGGTGCCGAGCGAGGTCTCTACCGTTACGATCCGCTGGGTCATCAGTTGGTTTACGTCAGCGAGTGGACTGACCTAGTGCAAGCAGTGGCTGTTGATACTTGCCGAAAAGCTCCACCCGGAGAAATCGCAGATGTGCAGTTCGCAATTACCGCTCGCATCATGCGGCTGACTTATAAGTACGAATCAATTCCCTACTCGGTGGCGCTAAAGGATACGGGCGTCCTACTACAAACGTTTTACTTATGTGCAACCGCGATGGGTCTCGCGCCATGTGCTGTCGGTGGTGGGAATAGTGAGCTTTTTGCTCAGGCCGCCGGACTGTCCCCGTTCGTCGAACCTCAGATCGGTGAGTTCTTGTTGAACAC
>JAOZTQ010000160.1 GCA_029939085.1 Candidatus Nanopelagicales bacterium | reverse complement strand
CGAGCGGGATCCATATCCGGGTTGTTTTCCCACGCTTCCGGAATCATCATCAAAACTGCATGCGGCAATGAGCGACCACCTAAGTGCATCAGCTCCAAGACTTCGTCGAATGAGGCCGAATCGCTGCCTCCGGAGGAGCAGATCGGGAACAACCGAGTGAGGTCGCCGGGAATCAGTTTGCTGGTGAGCATCGCTTCGCGCGCCCGCATCCAGTTGCGGTTGCCCATCACCGTGTTGATTTCGCCGTTGTGGGCAATCAGTCGATAGGGATGCGCCAACGGCCAGGATGGGAACGTATTGGTCGAGAACCTGGAGTGCACTAAACCGATCGCGGAGGCATAGCGCGTATCCATCAAATCCGGGAAGAACAGTTCCAGCTGCTCGGTCGTAAGCATGCCCTTGTAGGTGATGGTGCGACACGAGAGGGACGGGAAGTAGACATCGGCTTCAATCTCAGCCCGACGCCGAAGGCAGAACGCAAGCCGATCCAGTTCCAATCCAGCGACCGCATCATCTGCTGCAGCTACGAATAGTTGCCGAAATTGTGGCATCACACTCTTTGCGGTCCGGCCAAGTGGGTTGGCATCGATCGGCACTTCGCGCCAACCAAGGACTCGCAAACCTTCTTCTGCAGCTATCGCGTCGATCCGCGACACCGCCTGATCGGCTAACTCCAAGTCCTGCGGCAGAAAAGCCATTCCGACCGCGTACTGTCCCGCCTCAGGCAGATCGAAATCCGTAACTTCGCGAAAAAAACCATCCGGTATTTGGGTAAGAATTCCCGCACCGTCGCCAGAATCTGGCTCTGAACCTGAAGCCCCTCGATGCTCCAGATTCTTTAGCGCAGTCAGCGACTTCATCACGATGTCGTGACTCGGCTCACCGGTCAGGGTCGCCACGAAAGCCAAACCACACGCATCTCGCTCAAACTTAGGGTCGTATAACCCTTGAGCAACGGGCAGCTGGTTATGCATAGTTACCTCCGTCGTCGGCAGCATGAATCCGTCCGCTAGGCGGAAAAGACATAAGAAGTCACGGGACGACGTTGGCCCGTGACTAGGAGCATAACCGGCGGATACCGAGCGGCACAATCCCGCACCTACCGCGCCTACATCGATGCAGACCCATTTTTCCTGGACCATTCAGGTCCATCCATAGCCTGGCGCTCCGACTGTGCGGCCTCACCAGGGGCCCGCGGCTGACTCAGATGTCTAAGTCAGCTCTGCATATTCAAGCTAACGGTCACCTTCGGAGCTTGAGTTAGGATCCGCTGATTTCTCGATGGGTTCGTCATCCGGACCGGGGCCAAGGCCATCAACTGAGCCTGAGCCAACCTCATCCGAGTCCGGATTTAGCGTCGCTGGGTCTTCTCTGCCTGGATGGCGTCGGGCACTCACAATCAGCCAGATCAGGGCCCCAATACCCACTAGGAGCGAGGTCCACACGTTCAGACGCAATCCAAAGATGTAGTTGGCCGTGTCGATTCGCAACATCTCGATCCAGAGCCGACCCACGCAGTAGAGAGCTACGTATAGCGCGAAGACTCTGCCATGACCCATGCGGAATCGTCGATCCGCCCAGAGCAAGACGGCAAACACCGCCAGATTCCAGAGCATTTCGTAAAGAAATGTGGGGTGAAAGGTCTCGAACTCCTCGTATCCCGGTGGGCGGTTCGCAAGATCGATTTCCAAACCCCACGGCAAGTCTGTCGGAGCTCCGAACAACTCTTGATTGAAGTAGTTACCCAGCCGACCGATTGCCTGAGCTAGCACAATGCCAGGTGCGATGGCGTCACCAAAGGCAGGTAGCGGAACGCCAGCCCGACGACAACCGATCCACGCCCCCAGGGCTCCGAACAACACTGCACCCCAGATACCGAGGCCACCCTGCCAAATCTGGATGGCTCCGCTGAAACCCGAACCACCCTCGCTGAAATAAAGCTGATTGTCGCTGACTACGTGATAAATACGGCCACCAACGATGCCAAACGGCACTGCCCAAATCGCGACGTCCATAACCGTTCCCGGACGACCGCCGCGAGCGACCCAACGCTTCTCGCCAAGCCAAATCGCGACGACGATTCCCACGATGATGAGCAACGCGTAGGCGCGCACTGGGAGCGGCCCGAGGTACCAAACGCCCTGCTCAGGACTAGGGATACTCAATGGAAGCACCGCGAGATCCTCTTTCCGACTACTGGGATTTGCCAGCCTCTCGAACTGCCGCGAGCAATGCGTCGGGGGAAGAACGCTGTTCGTCGGTCAACTCTTCACCGTTGAGGAAGAGACCAGGCGTCCCACCGACATTAGCTTCCGCCATCGCAATAGTGCCATTGGCTGCCCACTGCATATAGGTCTTGTCGACTACACATTGCTCGAACGTACTGAAGTCATCGCCTTTGATTCCAGACTGTTCCCCAAAAGCGATCAACTGCTCTTGCGTCCAGCCATCACCCTCATTGGCAGGCTGATTCGCGTAAACCAAGTCGTGAAACTCGACGCCTTTCCCAGCATCGACAGCACAACCCCACGCGGCTGCTGCACGCTGTGAATTTTGGCCCGGGAAGTTGGCATCCAAGAATGAGGTACTGCGCCAGATCACTCGGGCCAGATCCTTATCCGCGATTTCGCTGATGGTACTTCCGAAGACCTGCTCAAATGCACCACACGCAGGGCATTGGAAGTCTTCCCAAATCTCCAAAACCGGTTTACCGGCCGCCTCATTTTTCGGCACACCGTATGCATATTCCTGCCCAGCAGGAATAGTCCCCGCCGGAATCGCTGCATCGGGATTTGGTTGATCGGCCTGCTGGTTGGACTGGCTCGTAATGAAAGCTCCGCCCACGATGCCCACTACCACCAGCACCAGAACAGCTCCGATACTGATGTTGATAATTCGCTGCCGTCGCTTCTGAGCAGATTCTTCAGCGGCACGCGCCTCTGCTGCACGCTGCCTAGCCTTATTTGAGCTACCCATGTCTTGCGGATCCCTCCGATCGCCAAACCTTCTCTGGATTGTACGTTGTGGTTCACCACTCAGCGGTTAACCGGGCTTTCAGGTCACAGGTATCCGTAGACAATCATTCCCGCCATGATTGCCAGGATGACCACTGACACAACGATGTCGGCCTTGTAGACCACGATTGGGGTCTCCAGGGACCGTTTGAGACCCGCACCTAGGTTGCCTTCCAGCACATTGATACGAGTTAGCGACATCCACACCAGCAACGTCGTGGCAGTCACTGTGAGACACCAGGGACATAGCGCCCCGATTTCAAAATACGATTGGTGGAAGAGCCAGAAGGCAAGTACGAGACCGATGCTGTAAACAGCCTGAGCAGCCACCATGAACCAACGAGGAAACAGAACTCTCCCTCGCCAGGCCAAGAGCGAGACTGCAAGCGTAATGACTACCGGTTCAGCCATCAGCCCTAGAAAGCTATTGGGAAAACCAAAGACTTCTGCTTGCCAAGAAGTCCCGACCGTCCCACAACTGATCTTGGAGTTGATGTTGCAAGACAACACGGCGTCAGGATTCGCCGCGAGGACAACCGCGTCGATTGACAACACCAGAGCCGCTACGAGGCCGATGGAGCCGAAGACCAACATCTCAATTGCTGGCCAAATATATCGACGTTGGGGCACGGCTGGTTCCGACTCAGCCGGATTACCTGTGACGGCTTCCGTAGTCATGCTGGAATCTCCACTCTGGGCCGTGACGACCTGATCTTTGACAATCTATCGTCCCACTTTATTGACGGTGCGAAGCCGCCACGAGTTCCCTCGCCAACTCAGCTACTGAGCTCTCGGCCGATTCGATGTCGTCTGCTTCAAGAATGCGCTTCACAAAAGCCGAGCCCACGATAACGCCATCGGCGAACGCGGCGACCTCACTCGCTTGGGCGGCAGTGGAAACGCCCAAACCCACGGCGATGGGTGTTTCAGTGATTTCCCTCAGTCGAGACACTAGTTCTTGTGCGGTCTCTCCGACTGAAGCTCGTACCCCGGTCACACCCATCAGTGAAGCGGCGTAGACAAAGCCGGCACTGGAATCAGCCACAAGTTGCAGTCTCGAATCACCCGAAGAAGGTGCCGCCAAAAAAACGTGGGCGAGTTCATTACTCTCGCTCTCGGCAATCCAGTGCTGACCTTC
>JAOZTQ010000159.1 GCA_029939085.1 Candidatus Nanopelagicales bacterium | reverse complement strand
CACGCTGGTGCTCACCCGCATCGGCATGTTTGAGGATATTGAGACCTTCGGCGTAGGCAGCCATGAGGCCATATTCAATTCCGTTGTGAACCATCTTCACGAAATGACCAGCACCGCTTGGACCGCAATGCAGCCAGCCACGCTCCTCAGGAGCCGGATTACCAGTCAGCCCTTCAGTACGCTCAGCCGATTCGAAGCCCGGAGCGATCGTGTCCCACAGCGGTTCCATCCGATCCACTGCAGCATCGACTCCGCCAATCATCAGACAGTAGCCACGTTCAAGTCCCCAAACTCCGCCGCTGGTACCGCAGTCGACAAAGTGAACACCCTTTTCCTTCAACATGGCTGCGTGACGCATGTCATCGGTGTACTTCGAGTTGCCACCGTCGACCATGATGTCGTCGGCTTCCAGAAGCGCGCCGAGTTCCTGCACAACTTTTTCGGTGATATTGCCAGCCGGAACCATAATCCAGGTATTTCTGGGCTTCTCTAGTTTGTCCACAAAGTCTTGTAGCGAGTCCGCGCCGACGGCACCTTCCTTAGCCAACTCGGCGACTGCTTCGGGATTGTTGTCGTAGACAACGCAATTATGTCCGTCTCGCATGAGTCGTCGGACGATATTTGCTCCCATTCGTCCTAGACCGACCATTCCTAACTGCATCGGCTTATCGGTAGCCACCACAACTCCTTTCCGTGCAGCACACTGAACTGCTGCGCATTACTGGCATTCTCTGGAACGCTAGTGCAACAGTGGGGCTGTCGCTCCCCAAAGCGGCAAGAACATATGAGCCAAGCTCATATAGAGAGGCAACGAGCATGACGCAGACGGAAAATAGTTCATGGGAAACACTGCAAGGTTTGCAGGCAAGTGTCGGCACTTCCCAGATTCGAGATCTGCTGGCCGATGACCCCGAGCGAGCGGAACGGATGCTCGTTGAGGGTGCCGGCGTAACCTTGGATTTCTCACGTCAACGGGTAGATAGCCAAGTTGTTGACGCCCTACTGGCATTGGTTGACGAGCGAGGCGTGCTGCAACGGCGTGATGCCATGTTTGCGGGTGAGAAGATCAACGTCACCGAAGATCGATCGGTACTGCACATCGCACTGCGACTACCGAAAGACGCCTCACTCGTCGTGGATGGCACTGATGTGGTTACCGAAGTCCATGAAGTGTTGGACCGGATGTCCGCCTTTAGTGACCGGGTGCGGTCAGGTGAGTGGGTTGGCCACACCGGTAAGCGAATCCGCAATGTCATCAATATCGGTATCGGGGGATCCGATCTGGGTCCAGTTATGGCGTATCTCGCATTGCGCGACTATTCCGACCGAGACATGGTCTTTCGATTTGTCTCCAACGTCGATGGCACCGACATAACCGAAGCCGTTCGAGACCTTGACCCGGCTGAAACTTTGTTCATCGTCGCAAGTAAAACCTTCACGACCCTCGAAACCATGACCAATGCGTCAGCTGCGCGTGATTGGGTGCGACAAGGGCTAGGCGAAGACGCTGATGTTGCTAAGCACTTCGTTGCAGTTTCGACGAATGCCGAGAAAGTCGCCGAGTTCGGTATTGACACCGACAACATGTTTGGTTTCTGGGAATGGGTTGGTGGTCGCTATTCGATGGACTCCGCCATCGGATTGTCCACGATGATCTCGATTGGACCCGACGGCTTCCACGATATGCTCGCCGGGTTTCACGCTATGGACGAACATTTCCGAACAGCGCCACCAGCGGAGAATTTGCCACTGCTTATGGGGCTCTTCAGTGTTTGGAATCGAGACTTTTTGGACTGTCCCACAGTTGCAGTACTGCCGTATGACCAATACCTGTCTCGATTCCCGGCATATCTACAACAGTTAACAATGGAATCGAATGGTAAGCGAGTGAAACTGGACGGCTCTCCGGTCGACTCAGAGACTGGTCCCATCTACTGGGGTGAGCCGGGAACTAACGGCCAACACTCGTTCTACCAACTGATCCACCAGGGCACCAGTGTTATTCCCTGCGATGTGTTGTTCTTCAACGAACCGCTCAACGAACTGGGTCAACAGCACGACCTCCTCATTGCTAACGCACTGGCTCAGGCGGCGGTATTCGCCCTAGGCAGAACTGCAGAGGAAGTACGGGCGGACGGGGTTCCCGAACACCTGGTACCCCACAAGGTGATGCCTGGAAACCGGCCTTGCAGTGTCATCACGGTGCAGAAGCTCACGCCGTTCGCTTTGGGTTCGCTGGTCGCACTGTATGAGCACACGGTGTTCACCGCCGGCGCTGTCTGGGGCATCGACTCCTTCGATCAGTGGGGTGTTGAGCTAGGAAAGGCAATGGCGGTTGGTTTAGCGCCACAGCTCATCAGTGGTGATGCCGCCCCAGATGGCCAAGATGCCGCTACTTCGGGTGCCGTGGCTCGATATCGAAAGGCACGAGGCAGATAGCAGGAGGCAAAGCCTTGCAGGTCAAGGTAAGGACTCTATGCTGATCCTATGCCCGAAACTCCTTTTCTTGAGGCGCTGCAGCGCCGTGTGATGGTTGCGGATGGCGCCATGGGCACCATGTTGCAGGCAGCGGACTTGTCACTTGCCGACTTTGAGGACCTTGAGGGCTGTAACGAGATCCTCAATGTGACCAGACCAGATGTCGTCGCTGAGATTCACCGCGAGTACTTCAATGTGGGCGTCGATTGCGTTGAAAGCAACACGTTCGGCGCTAACTGGGCCAATCTTGCCGAATATGACATCGAGAGTCGGATCTATGAGTTAGCCGAAGCCGGTGCTCGAGTTGCACGCGAGGTGGCCAACTCGTTCGAGGAACAGGACGGTCGTGATCGGTACGTCCTAGGTTCCGTCGGTCCAGGAACGAAATTGCCGTCCTTGGGACACACCGATTTCGAAACCCTGCGTGAGGCTTATTTCTCCGAAGCAAAGGGTCTCGCCGTGGGTGGTGCCGATGCGATTCTCATCGAAACCGCACAAGATCTCCTCCAAGCCAAAGCCGCGGTTATCGGATCCCGACAAGCGCTACGAGAGCTCGAACTAGAAGTACCCATCATCACTCAGGTGACGGTGGAGACCACCGGCACGATGCTGTTGGGCTCCGAAATCGGAGCAGCGTTGGTGGCACTGCAAGAGATGGGGGTAGACGGCATCGGGCTGAACTGTGCCACCGGTCCCACCGAAATGAGCGAGCACTTACGTTACCTCGCCCATAACGCTGGTTTGTTACTGACCTGCATGCCCAACGCCGGCCTGCCGGAACTAACCGCAGACGGCGCACGGTACCCGCTGTCGCCGACGGAGTTAGCCGACGCCCACGAACGATTTGTCACCGAATACGGGCTCTCACTTGTTGGTGGCTGCTGCGGAACCACACCTGAACATTTGGCGGCTGTAGTTGACCGAGTCGGCGGACATGCAGTCGTTGATCGCAAAACCGCAGACGAGCCCAGCGTCTCATCGCTGTACCAACCCGTGCCACTGCATCAAGACACCACCTACCTGTCGATTGGTGAACGTACTAACGCCAACGGCTCGAAGGCCTTTCGTGAAGCCATGCTCGCCGGTAACTGGGATGACTGCGTTGAGATTGCACGCAATCAAATAGCAGATGGTGCCCACCTGCTAGATCTGTGTGTGGATTATGTCGGCCGTGACGGAGTCGAGGATATGCGAACCCTGGCTGGACTCCTAGCTACGGCATCCACGCTGCCGATCGTGCTGGACTCTACTGAACCGAATGTGTTGGCAGCCGGTTTGGAAAAGCTCGGTGGCCGCAGCTTGATCAACTCGGTGAACTACGAAGATGGCGATGGCCCAGAGTCACGGTTCGCTCGCATCATGCCGCTGGTCAAGGAACATGGTGCCGCAGTCATCGGTCTCACAATCGATGAAGAGGGGCAGGCCCGTACATCGGAATGGAAGGTCCGGGTAGCAGATCGGCTGATCAATGACCTGACCACGAACTGGGGCATGAACCCCGGCGACATCATGATCGATTGTCTGACCTTTCCCATCGCCACCGGCCAAGAAGAAACCCGCCGCGACGGAATCGAAACGATTGAGGCGATCCGCGAAGTCAAGCGAAAACACCCACAGGTGCAAACCACGCTGGGACTTTCGAATATTTCGTTCGGACTTTCCCCGGCGGCAAGGCAAGTCTTGAACTCGGT
>JAOZTQ010000158.1 GCA_029939085.1 Candidatus Nanopelagicales bacterium | reverse complement strand
AGGCGATAAACGCTCGCGTATCAGCGGCCGCCGAGGGCGCCATGCCGGCAGCAGTTGTGAACTTCGTTGTAGGTTTCACAGTCCTGCTGCTTGCTGTTCTTATCGGCATTCTGATCGGGATAATCGAGATCGCAACGTTTCCCGCCAATCCATGGCTATATCTTGGCGGTCCTATCGGTTTGGCCTTCATCGCCCTGGCTGCTTGGGCCGTTCGCGGCTTGGGTGTCCTTCTGTTCGGCCTACTGTCGATTGCTGGCCAACTTGCCGGTGGGTTGACGTTGGATTTGCTCTTCCCCAGTGCAGATCTAACGCTGGGGCTACCAGCCTGGCTGGGGTTGTTTCTCATAATCATTGCGGTTTGGTTGGCGGGTCGTGGTCCACGGCAAGTCAGCGGTGGGACAATGGCAGAGTGACAGCGCAGATTCTGGATGGAAAAGCGACCGCAGCCGAGATAAGGGACGAGCTGCGGAGTCGAGTGGCTGCTCTGACCGCTGCAGGAAAAACGCCTGGGCTAGCAACTGTTTTGGTGGGAGACGATCCTGGCAGTTCAGCTTACGTTGCTGGTAAACATCGTGACTGTGAGCAGGTCGGAATCCGTTCGATTCGGGTCGATCTACCGGCCGATATATCGCAGTCTGAGTTGGAAAGAGAACTGGATCAACTCAACCGTAACCCGGAGTGCACTGGCTATATCGTGCAGTTGCCGTTACCTCGTCAACTGGATGAGGGGCGCGCGTTGGAGTTGATTGATCCTGCCAAGGACGCTGACGGTCTACACCCCATGAATCTGGGGAGATTAGTTTTGGGGATCGAAGCACCACTGCCGTGCACTCCACGCGGGATCGTGACGCTATTGCGCCGCTATGACGTGCCGTTAAATGGCGCCAAAGTCTGTGTTGTCGGACGGGGAGTAACTGTGGGTCGGCCACTCGGTCTGCTGCTTACCCGTCGAAGTGAGAACGCCACGGTCACGTTGTGCCATACCGGGACTCGAGAGCTGGCCAAGCACACCCGATCTGCAGATATCGTTGTCAGCGCGGCTGGGGTTCCCGGATTGATTACCGCTGACCACCTCCAGCCAGGCGCGGCAGTTCTAGACGTGGGTATCACCAGAACCGATGAAGGTTTGGTTGGCGACGTAGCCGCAGACGCGCGAGAGACTGCCGGTTGGTTAGCTCCTATGCCTGGCGGTGCTGGTCCGATGACCCGCGCGATGCTGTTAGTCAACGTCGTAGAGGCTGCGGAACGTGCATGAGTAGCAGTGACGTTCCCTACGATGACGGTGATTCGGATGAGATCGAACCGGTAGACCTGCCACTTAACGTGGTTGCCCTAGAGGGAATTGGTCGCCGGGATCGTTACGGGCCGCTGTTGATCGTAATTCTGATGGGTTCGATTGGCCTAGGCCTGATGCTGGTCGACTTTCGTCTCGGCACTCTCGTGTTAGCTGCCGCCGCATTCACAGCTCTTATCCTTCGGGCTGTGCTACCGACGCGGCGTGCTGGTCTGTTAGTGGTTCGGACGCGAACGATAGATCTCGTTACCTTGGCTGTTATCGCGGGTTCACTTGTCGTATTGGCATTGATCACGCCGGCGCAGTGAGGTTCGGACCCGGTGATCGACCGGCTAAGGCGACGCAGATAGGCTTGGGAAGCCGTTTGGCATGGAGGTAGCGCCCATCTTCGGTGCAGCGACCATGTCCGGCGCAATTCAGTCGTCCACCAGGAGGAAGTCTTCATGTCTCGTAAGGGCAAAGTCACAGTAGTCGGTGCCGGATTTTACGGTTCTACCACCGCGCAGCGGCTGGCGGAATACGACATCTTTGAAACGGTGGTCCTTACGGATGTGGTTGATGGAAAGGCCGAGGGCCTCGCACTCGATTTGAATCAATCTCGCGCTGTTGAGGGTTTTGAGACCCAGGTCATTGGTCAAACGACCGGACAAAACGGTGAGGGATATGAAGCGATCCAAGGTTCAGACATTGTCGTCATTACCGCTGGGTTGCCGCGCAAACCCGGTATGAGTCGTATGGATCTGATTGAGACCAATGCGCGAATCATGCGTTCGGTTGCCGAGAACATTGCTAAGCATGCCCCAGACTCGGTCATCATCAACGTGGCAAATCCACTGGATGAAATGACAGCGCTAGCCCAGATCGTGACTGGCTTTCCGAAAAATCGAATTCTTGGACAAGCCGGAATGTTGGATACCGCTCGCTTCACGAACTTTGTCGCCGAGAAACTGCAGGTTCCGGTAGGAAGCGTCACTACGCTCACGCTTGGATCACATGGCGACACCATGGTTCCGGTGCCTTCTTCATGCAATGTCGATGGCAGGGCGCTTTCTGAATTATTGTCCGCTGATGAGATCGAAGAACTGGTTACTCGGACTCGTAATGGCGGTGCCGAGGTTGTTGCGCTGCTAAAGACAGGTTCGGCCTACTATGCGCCGTCGGCAGCTGCCGCTCGGATGGCACGGGCCGTAATCGAAGACTCCGGCGAGATCATGCCGGTGTGTGCCTGGGTTGAAGGTGAGCACGGCATCAGTGGTGTTTATTTGGGAGTTGAAGCAGAGATCGGTAGAGAAGGTGTGCGAAAGATTGTCGCGACCGATCTCACGGAATCAGAACTTGCGGGGCTGCGTGAGGCTGCTGAAGCAGTTCGAGCCAAACAAGAAGATGTCAAGGCACTGTAGTTTCCCCAACCAGAGCAGTAGGAGCACCCATGAATAAGATCAAAGTTGCCAATCCAGTCGTGGAACTGGACGGCGATGAGATGACCCGCATCATTTGGGAGTTCATCAAAGAGCAACTGATACTGCCGTACTTAGATGTCGATCTGAAATATTACGACTTGAGCGTTGAGAGTCGTGACGCAACCGATGACCAAATCACGGTGGATGCGGCCAATGCCATCAAGCAGTACGGCGTTGGCGTTAAGTGCGCGACAATCACGCCGGATGAGGCCCGAGTTGAAGAGTTTGGACTCAAGAAGATGTGGCGGTCTCCGAATGGGACCATACGTAACATCCTCGGTGGCGTAATCTTCCGCGAACCGATCATCATCAGCAATATTCCACGTTTGGTCCCAGGGTGGACCAAGCCGATTGTGGTTGGACGTCATGCATTTGGTGACCAGTACCGGGCGACTGACTTTAAGGTCCCCGGACCTGGCACGCTGACAATGACCTACACCCCGGCCGACGGATCCGAGCCGATGGAGTTCGATATCTATGACTTCCCCGATGGTGGGGTTGCCATGGGAATGTACAACCTCGACGAATCTATTCGTGATTTCGCTCGAGCTTCGATGAGATACGGCCTAAACCGTGGCTACCCGGTGTATCTGTCCACGAAGAACACAATCATGAAGGCCTACGATGGCCAGTTCAAAGATATTTTTGCCGAAGTTTATGAGAGCGAATTCAAGGCTGAGTTTGAGGCTGCGGGAATTACCTACGAGCATCGCTTGATTGACGATATGGTCGCCGCCGCGTTGAAGTGGGAAGGCGGTTACGTCTGGGCATGTAAGAACTACGACGGTGATGTGCAGTCAGACACGGTCGCTCAAGGATTTGGTTCGCTAGGCCTCATGACAAGCGTGTTGATGACTCCAGACGGCAAAACTGTGGAGGCTGAGGCAGCCCACGGAACCGTTACCAGACACTATCGGCAGCATCAGCAAGGTAAGCCCACCTCGACGAATCCCATTGCTTCGATCTTCGCCTGGACTCGGGGATTGGCCCATCGTGGCCGTATGGATGGAACTCCGGAGGTTACGCAGTTCGCAGAAGCGTTAGAACAGGTATGTATCAGTACTGTCGAAGGCGGCAGTATGACCAAGGATCTGGCTCTTCTCGTTGGACCGGAGCAGGGCTACGAAACTACCCAAGAGTTCCTAGCTTCGATCGATAGGAATCTTCGCTCGGCGATGGCCTAAAGCGTGCGACTCGTTACAGCCAACGTCAACGGTATTCGAGCGGCGCTGCGTCGAGGGGGAGTGGCCTGGCTGGCCGATCAGGCGCCCGATGTAATTGCGTTACAAGAGGTGCGCGCTGACGACGACACCTTTCAGCACGTCCTTACGCACAGCGGTTTATCGGAGTGGTCGAGGGCCCACGCACCTAGTGACCAGCCGGGCAGAGCTGGAGTAGCTCTCGTCAGCCGAGAGAAACCATTGGA
>JAOZTQ010000157.1 GCA_029939085.1 Candidatus Nanopelagicales bacterium | reverse complement strand
GGGAACTTGGCAACTACCTTGGTTTGGAAACTTAGCCCGACGGTGCAACTGGGTTTAACCGTTATGGCCTTGCTGCCCTGGGTGCTGTAGCGACCCACACCCTTCTTTTTCTTGATGCCGCAGTTCACCCGCTCTGCTTTGCCTTTGAGTTGGATCGTCTTCTTGCCCTTTTTGTTCTTATTGAGGAAACACTTGGTCTTTATCTTGGTCAGCTCGCCGTCGGTTCCCTCCCAGTTCACGATCTGAGTCTTCTTCATGAACTTGATTTTCTTTGACGCTTTTCGTGCATCCACGATCAACCAAGGCGAACGCGGATTCGGACCATCAGGCGTGGGGTTAGCCGTCGGCGTTGGGGTTGGGCTGGCAGTGGGATTTACCGGCGGCACGAACGGCGGTATCGGGTTGAAGGGAATCAGTGGCGGTCCGACGAGATAGCGCCGAAGTGCGTTGCTGAGGTCTGCTGAGGACTGGTAGGTCGCGTTCGAAACCCACAGTCTTCCCTCAGGATCGAAGACGACCCCGCTGGGGTCGTCGAGGTTAGTTTTCGGCCCCGGTTTTGGAGGATTGGGGGATTGGATCGCTAGTAACGGCACCTGGTTCTCGGGGTCCAGAACCCCGCCATTCGGAACGTAGGCTGTTACAAGGTTGGGGTTCGAGTTGGAGACCCAAATACTGTAGGCGAATCCAAGTTGGTTAGATCCAGGACCAATCGTTATACCTTGAGGCTGATTCATTTGGGTGTTGCCACCTGCGATCGTTTTATTAAGCGCAGTCGCCTTGGTGGACCAGTTGACGGAGTACATGTTCAGCGCGCCATTCGAACCAGAAATCCAGAATGACATATCGGTCAGTGTCGAGCCCGGGGTGATTGCGACTCCCCACGGACGCGATGTGCACGTCGCACCGGTGCAAGTGCCGGGGTCGCTACCTGGAATTTGCGAGGCTGAAGTAATGGTGAAAGCAGGCGGGTTCTTTAGCACTACGACATTTGCCGGGTTTTTCCCACAAGCAGTCACATCGAATCCGTAAACCTCATTCCTATTTTGCTGGTTTGTTCCAGCCTTAACGTTGCGTCCTGGATTGGCGACCAGGATCACCGTTTGAGATCCCTCGGAATGAACGGCAAGTTGTTTCGGGTCGCCCTGCTGCGGGATCATAAGGTCAGTATTTGCTCCAGCGACCTGACAGTTAGGTGTGATTCTTGTCGGAGTTCCAGTGAACGGTTTGTTGTAAAGATCGGTCTCCGCCAGGCGTATCAAGCCCGCGTTTTCAGTGCTCACCCACAGATTTCCATCGGCATCGAAATCCAGACCCCAGGCTCCGTTGATTCTAGTATTCGGTTCCACGGTGCCACCGCCAGTGTTGACCTTAAAGACGGTATTGGGAGGCTGCCCCGAAACCCCCTGCTGCTTTTGTGCGTCCCACGAGAACATGACAATGGACTCGGCACCTGGCCGGTTATTGGCGACCCACAGATTGCCGTATTTGTCGTAGGCCATTCCGTAAGGTGCTTCGAGGCCACTCCAGTCCTTTGTTGAAGATCCGACGAAACTCAAATCGGGGGGAATGTCTTGCGGGGTGCCGTCTGCCCGCGACTCTGATGTGCCCGTGAATGCTACGAGGCTAGTCGCCAGGAGGGCAGCAATGGCAACCATCACCCAAGCAGTCCTAGCCGGCGCCCAACTATGTGGTCGGGCACTTGCCAGGTCAGTGTGCATAGGAACTTTGGGAGTCATGTCGAAGCGTCACTTTCGGTTTGAGTAGGCGATTTCGCCGCACTTTTAGTGCCTAAAGTACTGGGTTTGCCGGCTAGTCTCTTACTTTCTGAAAGTCTCGTGCCTTGTGATGACTCCTAGGGGCTGGACGCCGTCGCCCGACTTGCCTTGCATGCCTCTCATCGTCGCTGTCCTAAAAACCTGGTCGGGCTACTGGCCATTACTGATGACGTATTCAACTGGGGAACTGCTGATTGCGCCAGGGCCACCACCAGCGGTCAACCCAGCCGCGGTAGGCGACGAGATCTTGTTGCTCGCAGGTTGCGATCTCCGGGCTCGGCGCGAACTCGAGCCCGCCGTAGGTGCTCCAAAAGGAAAGATCCATCTGCCATTTCCCCCGCCAGGTTCCGTTGTAACTGACGATGGCGCAGTTGCCGCCGGATTCACGCTGCACGACAGCGTTCGCCGTCCAAGAACTAGCGAAAGCAGCCACACCGAGAGAAGCGCGGTGTGCTTCTGAGTCGCGAGAACTGTCACTTCTGGTGACGTCATCGCCCGGTGGAATGACTAAAGCGCGAAGCGCATTCCAGGTCGGTTGATCAACCACGCCAGTGGCAGGTAAACCCACTTCCGTTTGATAGTCGACTACCGCAGCTCGGGTAATGGAACCGAAGAAGCCCGTCGCAGGCTCGACCGAAAGTGCGCGTTGCACGGCTTCCACCCAGGCAGACAACATTCCTTGACTTAGTTCCGGCCAGGTACCCGTTTCGTCAGCCGATGGTGGCGGTACCGCCACTGGTGGTAGCGGCTTTACTTTGCCTTTGTTTCCCGTGGGAACGCGTGA
The DNA here is from genome assembly GCA_029939085.1 of Candidatus Nanopelagicales bacterium. GTDB lineage: Bacteria > Actinomycetota > Actinomycetes > S36-B12. Next base: position 1,668 of record JAOZTQ010000157.1, on the reverse strand, counting down.
ACCGAGCAACCGCCAGGTGCGTGCCGATACGACGGCACGCGGTCGCATGCCATTGTCTTTGCGGAAGGTGCGTACGGCACGTGCGGTCTTTCGGCGAAAGGTTTTTCGCGATGGCTTCACTTCAAGAGCACGATTCAACCGCTTGACCCACCGGTTTTTGTCGCCTTTGCGCAGCACCGGTCGTTCACGTGCTTCTGACCATGAGATGAGCTGTGGCTCCGCGGAACTAGTGGCCGCCGTGGCAGGTGATATCGGCAAGAGACTGCCCAGGAGGGCTAGCGAAACTGCCCCCAAGCCGATAGCAGTGCCTTTCACTAATCCACCTCCAGAACGGATACCGACGTTAGCGATCCTGGGGCGAAAGTGCGAGCCTCTCCGAGGGCCTGTACTGAAATATCTTTAGGCCGTTTGGGGTAATCAGACCCGTCGCGGGCATACTTGAGCGTGAGCCTGTGACCTATTCCACGTCGAATATGGCCTCGGGATGTGCCCATTCGGCGCATCAGAGTGAACAATAGGCGCAGACCGAGGGCCGAGGGGAAGGTATGCAAGAGGAGTACGCCGACTGGCAGGACCTGCCGGTCCAGAAGGTACGTATCCACGGGTATGACCGCGCTTTCGTCATGACCGGTTCCGGGCCAGCCCTCTTGCTGATTCATGGCATTGGCATGAATCATCGGACTTGGTTGCCCGTTATCGGGGAACTATCGAAGAACTTCACGGTCATCGCGCCAGACCTGCTGGGTCATGGCGAATCAGAAAAGCCTCGCGCGGACTACAGCATCGGTGGCTACGCAAATGCGATGCGAGATTTGTTGCTCTTCCTCGATATTCCCAGCGTGACGGTGGTTGGTCATAGTTTGGGTGGCGGCGTCGCGATGCAGTTCACCTATCAGTTCCCGCAGATGGTGGAGCGTCTGGTCTTGGTATCCACCGGCGGTCTTGGTCGAAGTGTGAACCCGCTGATCCGAGCCATGACCATCCCCGGTGCTGGACCATTCCTTGCGCTGTGCTCGCTGTCGCGGATTCGGCGGATTGTCATTCCGGGTCTGGAGCGCATTGCCGCGACGGGCCTACCTGGATCACATGACATTCACGACATGATCGAGGTCTACGAGGATCTGGCGGATGCTCATTCTCGTGCTGCATTTCGACATGTACTGCGAGCAGGAGCTGACTGGCGAGGACAGTACGTGACGATGATCGATCGTGCGTATTTGGCTCGATACATTCCGACCATGGTGGTGTGGGGTGGCCGAGATCTGATGATTCCGGTAAAGCATGCCTATGCGGCCAAGGAGTTGCTACCGCAAGCCAGGCTAGAAGTCTTCACCAATGCGGGCCATGTGCCGCATGAGGACTACCCGGACCGCTTCGCAGCCGCATTAACGGAATTCATTCTGGATTCCCCCGAGGCGCAATACGACCACACTGCCTTCCAGCAGGTATTGCGAGCCGGGGATCAGCCCCGGCGCAAGCGCGTGCCTCGGCCCCGAGAAGCTAGGCAGGCGACTCAGGAGCCGACTTCCACTAACCCAAGTCGTTGAACTAAAACTTTCTTTCCTGTGTACGCGGTGGCACGGGACGAGTCATTTCCGACCACTTAGTTCCAGTCCAAAACCACTGAGTTCCATCGGCTTCCGGTGAGTCGTACCATCCGGGTGGCGC
>JAOZTQ010000012.1:4693-14850 GCA_029939085.1 Candidatus Nanopelagicales bacterium | reverse complement strand
GGTCATCTGGCGGAAACTCACTTCCTGGTCCGCAAGATCAGAGGTGGTATAAGTGGTGGAACCGTCGCTTCTGGGCTTAATGAGTTAGAGATGGCCAGTGAAGACAAGGCCATTTCTAAGGTGCTCGCAGACCCTTACTCTCTGAGCCCCGATCGTGCTGCTGAGCCATCGCCCGGTGATCCGAAAGATAAGCCGCGGGCGTTCTATGACGACACCCTAGGTACTTGGGTCGGACCGTTCTTGATGGCGGCTATCAACACCAGAGTTGTTCGTAGGAGCAACGCTCTATCCGGTTACTCCTACGGTCATAGTTTTCGCTACGACGAGGGAACTGCTTGTGGCTCCGGCATAACGGGTCGTGCCCGGGCCACGGCCATGGCCGGCGGCTTTGCTGTCGCGGGTGGCGTCATGCAAAGTGCCCCGAGCCGACGCTTCGTTTCTCGTTTCCTTCCCAGCCCGGGCGACGGACCGAGTGAGCGAACTCGCCAAAACGGTATGTTTCTCATAACGCTCCATACCCGCACTCCCGAAGGACAGCGTTATCGCGCGACCGTGGCGGCCGAGGGTGACCCCGGCTATGCAGCGACCAGCGTGATGCTGGGCCAATCAGGACTGACCCTGGCTGGCGATCAACGTCGTCTCCCCCGAACGTCTGGAGTGCTCACTCCGGCGACCGGTATGGGACTTCGACTTATCGAGAACCTGAAAACTGCAGGAATGTCGATAGACGCGAGAAAGGACGAATGATGGCTTTACTTACCGAGGATGAGCTCGCCGCTGCTCTCTTTGAGCTACAAGACTGGGGCGGAGACTCACTCGCGCTGCGACGATCCTATGAATGTCCCAGCTTTCCCAGCGCCATTACCGCTGTCGACCGCATTGCGGTAATCGCGGAGAATCTGGATCATCATCCCGACATTGATATCAGGTGGCGAACGCTGTCATTCACAGTCAGCACGCACTCGGCTGGCGGGGTGACAGAGCAAGATCTTGATTTGGCTCGACAGATCGACGCAGTGCTTGCGGATCTGTAGCGGCTAAGCCAACTCAGGGTCTTCTTGCTGCATAGGGGATCGCCACTGATATCTCAGCGAGAGAATGCGAAGGCCTGCCACAACTACCAGGCCCACAATGGCGACCGGAATGATCGGCCATTGCAGCCACAAGCCGAATGCCACCACAGCCCCGCCAGCGAGGGCCGCCAGTGCATAGACTTCCCGCCGAAGAATGATCGGGATCTCATTGCTCAGCACATCGCGTAACGCGCCGCCCCCCGTGGCAGCCAGTACGCCGATAAGCGGAGCCGCAAGCGGAATGACTCCGAAATGGAAGGCCTTACTAGTGCTAGCGACGGCGAACAATGCCAAGCCCCCTGCATCCAAAATCAACAGGGTGTGCAGCGCCCGTTTCGAAGTTGGCCTGATCAGCATCGGAAGCATCGCACCGAGAGTGGCGATCACGATATAGCGCCAATCAGAAAGTGAGGCTGGTGGGATGTCGCCGATCAAGATATCGCGCATGATCCCGCCGCCGATACCAGTAAGCGCCCCTACCGTGACAACGCCAAAAAAGTCTAGCCCTGCCCGTCGCCCCGCGAGTCCTCCTGAGACTGCGAAAACAAAGACGCCAAGTAGATCTCCACTCGTGTAAAGCGTCGAAGTTACGGTGTCGACTTCCATGATGTGGTTCTTTCGCGCGCGGACCTGAGGCCGCTAAGTCAACCAGATCCTGGCTCTAGGGCCCTAGTTTCATCCTCAGATCCGCTATTTTTTTCAGAACTTGTTGACGAAGCAGCGGGCGGGGTAGTGAGGCGTTGGCGGAAAATGTAGTAGTTCCAACCCTGGTAAAGAAGCACCAGCGGAAACATAATCACGGCCACGATCGTGATCACAGTGAGGGTGTAGTCACCTGAGGCTGTGTTCGTAATGGTCAGCGAGTTACTCACGTCCGTGCTGGAAACCATGACGTTGGGGTAAAGCGAAGCAAATAGCGAGACCGATACCGATCCAATAGCAATCGCGCTGGCAGTAAATGCCCAACCATCTCGTTCTCGGGCTGTCATAGTTGCGGCCGCGACGACTCCCAAAACCAGTAGCGTCAAGAAGCCGATAGCTAGCGCAGAGACACCATCTGCCACTAAGTAGGTCGAGATAACCCAAGCGAGACCCAAGACCAGCGAAGTCCCACCAAAAACTCGGGCTAGGCGGTGGGACCGTTGTCGGATATGACCAGTCGTCTTAAGCCCCAAGAACGTCGCCCCATGTAGCAGACATAGTGAGAGCAAGGTTGCTCCGGTGAGCAGACCATAGGGAGTCAGCAGGTTCCAAAATGTGCCGGCATATTCCTGATCTGCACCGATCGGGAGTCCAGCAAGTAAGTCGCCGAGCCCTACTCCGAGAAACAGTGGGATCACCGCACTGCTGATCACCAGTCCGATGCTCCAGGTTTTTCGCCATCGGGGATTGTCGCTTTTACCTCGATATTCGAAAGCAAGCCCTCTGAAAATTAGCGCTACCAAAATCACGACGAACGCCAAGTAGAGGGATGAAAACATCGTGGCATACCAGCCGGGAAATGCGGCAAAGGTAGCGGCGCCTGCAACTACAAGCCATACCTCGTTGGCATCCCAGAAGGGCCCGATGGAATTTATGGCCACCCGGCGTTCCGTGTCATTACGCCCAACGAACCAATGCAAAACCCCGACGCCAAAGTCGAAACCCTCGAGTACGAAGTAACCGGTCCACAGGACGGTGAGAATCCCGAACCATACGACAGGTAAGTCCATGACGTCCCCCTAGTAGGTCAGCGTCGGGAGCGGCTCTTCAGTCGCCTCTCCGTCGCTTTCGGACTCGACATCTGGAAGTTTGGATCGCGCGGCCCTACTCATCAATATGATCCAAATGGTCCCCACGATGACAAATACCGTGAGGAATACTGCGAGGGAAATGATGATCTCGGTCGAGCTAACTGACGTAGAAACCCCGTCCTCAGTCAGCATTAATCCCTGGACTACCCAGGGTTGACGTCCATTCTCGGTGAGCAGCCACCCCGCTGTGTTCATGATGTATGGCGTGACGACAGCCAGAGTGCTGATTCTGAGGAACCACGTGGTCTGCTGCAAAGTACCCCGACGCCATAGCCACAGTCCTACCAGTGCCAGCAACGCTACTGCGCTCGCGGTGTAGGCCATTACCCGCATTGACCAGTACTGAATGAAGACATTCGGGATGTAGTACCCCGGTCCATATTCTTGTTCGTACTGGGCCTGAAGCTCATTGAGTCCGATGACTTGACCGTCAAATGAGTTCGTCGCCAAGAAAGACAGTAAGTACGGAATCTGGATTATCTTGGTCGGATCTTGGTCGTTGTTCCCACCGCCGATTTGAAACGCGCTGAATGAGCAGGGCTGACATGTTTCCCATTGCGCCTCCGCAGCGGCGATCTTCATGGGTTGGTAAGTGGCTTCCGTAACCCCCAGTTCGCTGCCTACACCCATCGCCAAGACTATGGATGGAAATAGCACGGCCAGAGAAACTTTGGCGCTGCGCAAAAATATTTTGCCGTCGCCGCGCTTTCGAATCTGCCATGCCGATACGGCCAACATCATGATTGCGCCGGTGACTGCGGACGCCAATAAGACATGCGTGTAGGACCACAAAAACACCGGGTTCGTAAAGACGGCGCCAATGTCGTTGAGTTCCGGTCGCCCCGTACTGGCATTGGTTTGATAGCCGACTGGATTTTGCATCCATGAGTTGGCCGACATGATGAACATCGCGCTTAGGGCAGCACCGACCGCAACTAACCAGATGCATGTCAGGTGGACGCGTCGTGAAAGTCGACCCCACCCAAAGAGCCACAGCCCTAAGAATGTGGATTCGAGGAAGAAGGCAGCCAGACCTTCCATCGCCAAAGGAGCACCAAAAACGTCTCCGACGAAACGAGAGTAGGCCGACCAGTTCATTCCAAACTGAAATTCCTGAATGAGCCCGGTGACTACGCCGATCGCAATATTGATCAGCAAGAGCTTGCCGAAAAACTTCGTCAGTCGGCGATAGTCTTCATTGCCGCTTCGATGCCACTTGGTCTGTAGTACGGCGATGAGGAACGCCATGCCAATCGTGAGCGGTACAAAAAGGAAATGGTAGATGGAGGTTATGGCGAACTGGAAGCGTGCCAAATCCACATTACCCACTCGGGAACTGTATCCCGCGACCGCCATTTGCGCAGAAAAATCCGCCTTGCCACACCCATTCGGATCAGTCTGCCGCCAGAGTAGGCTCATACCCAGAAAGTGGAGGGAGGGCCATGGACTTTCAGCATTCCGAGCGAGCTACCGACTACCTCGTCCGCGCACATGAGTTCATCGAGCACCGGATCAGACCCGCATCAGCTGACTATCGCAATCTGTTGACATCCGATCGAGATGCAGCCTTGAAGCTAGTGGACGAACTGAAGTATGAAGCTCGGCAGTCAGGACTGTGGAATTTATTCCTACCGAATCCAGAGTTCGGACCGGGGCTTTCAAATCTCGATTACGCCCCAATCGCCGAGGCCACCGGCCGCTTGATGCCGCTGGCACCGGAAATCTTCAACTGCAACGCCCCGGATACCGGAAATGCCGAGGTACTGGTCGCTTACGGCAGTGAGCAGCAACAGCAGGAATGGTTGCAGCCGTTGTTGGCCGGTGAGATTCGTTCAGCTTTCTGCATGACCGAACCGGATGTGGCTTCCTCCGACGCCAGCAATATGGCGGCCACGGCGACCGTCGACGGCGATCAGGTCGTCATCAATGGAACGAAATGGTGGAGTTCTGGGGTGGGTCACCCGAATTGCAGGTTCCTGATTGTGATGGCTCTTACCGATCCTGAAGCCCACAAATACCGCCGCCATTCCATGGTCTTGGTCCCTCTTGATTCGCCGGGAGTTACCGTCACTCGACTGTTGCCCGTTTTCGGAATGTATGACGAACCGTATGGGCACGGTGAAGTTCAGTTTCGGGACGTTCGACTGCCAGTGTCGAACTTCATCAGTGGCCCAGGTCGTGGCTTCGAGATCGCCCAAGGACGTTTAGGTCCAGGACGAATCCATCACTGTATGCGACTCATCGGTATGGCGGAAGAGGCACTAAAGCTCGCCTGTGAACGCGCACTGTCCCGCACCGCCTTTGGAAAGCCAATCGCAAACCTAGGTGGCAATCGAGAGCGAATAGCGCAGGCAAGGCTCAACATTGATCAAGCGAGACTGCTGGTCTTACGCACCGCATGGTTACTGGATCAAGAAGGTGTGGCTGGCGCTCGATACGAGGTTTCCGCCATCAAAGCTGTTGTGCCCAAGATGACGGCCGACGTGATCGATATGGCGATTCAGCTACACGGCGGTGGCGGACTCAGCAACGACTTCCCCTTAGCTGAGATGTATGCAGGTGCTCGTTCATTGCGGCTAGCTGACGGACCTGATGAAGTGCACCTAGGGATGGTCGCGCGAGAAGAGCTTCGAAAATACGAACCGGAGCGCAAGTGACGTCGGGAGGAAAGGCACTCGATTCTTCACGGCCGGTTCGCAGCGATGACTCCTTCGATGTTGACCGCGTCCACTCGTGGTTGCGCCGCCAAATCCCCGATCTACCCGACTCGGCACCCGAAGTCGGCCAGTTCCCAGGCGGAGCATCAAATCTGACCTACTCGCTCACTTATCCAGAACAAGATTTAATCCTGCGGCGTCCTCCGGCGGGAACTAAGGCGCGTTCGGCTCATGACATGGTGCGGGAATTCGAAGTTCAGCAACGCCTGCGGCCGTCCTTTCCGCTGGCGCCCAAGGTTCTTGCGTTGTGCACCGATTCGGAAGTCCTTGGTGACGATTTCTATGTCATGGAGCGGATACCCGGAACAATTCTTCGCCGAGATCCTCCAGCCGATCTCTCACTCACAACGGAAGCTGCTCGCACACTGAGTGAGGCCACGGCGGACACTTTGATAAAGCTTCATCAGGTTGATGTTGATGGGGCTGGATTGACATCTCTTGGTCGAGGACCCGGTTACGTTCATCGTCAAATAACAGGTTGGTCTGACCGCTACCGCGCTGCACAAACCGAGAATGTGCCTGACTTTCACACCGTCATGTCTTGGCTTTCTGCCAATGAACCAGCCGACGTCGGTGCATGCCTCATCCATGGTGACTTTCGTCTGGACAACTTGGTTCTGGATCCGGATACATTCGAGATCATTGGAGTCTTGGATTGGGAACTGGCGACAGTCGGTGACCCGTTAATGGATCTTGGCAACAGCATGGCTTATTGGGTGCAAGCAGACGATGACCCAGGCATGCAACTCGCGCGGAGACAGCCGACTCATCTTCCTGGCATGCTGACACGTGACGAGTTTGTCCAGCGGTACTGCGATGCCATGCAACTGCCTACCGACAATTGGTTGTTCTATGAGGCCTACGGGCTATTCCGGATCGCCGTCATCGTGCAGCAGATTTACTACCGCTACCATCACGGACAGACCCAGAATCCCGCTTTTGCTGAGTTCTGGCGGTACAGCCAATACCTGGAGCAACGTTGCCGAGGGCTACTCGGAGTCTGAGGCAGCTGACTTCAGGGTCCTGTGCAAAATCTGCGATAGTCGCCCCGAACACAGTAAGTATTGAGCGGGCTCTTAATCGGGTGACTCGCTTCAGTCCTCGCGAAGTGCGGGCGAACTTAGCAAGTTCGCGGCATCCTGACCTTATGCGCTTTGCTCAACATAACGTTGCGAAGCTCTTCGCTGCGTCAATGATCGCTACCGAACACTTCGGGTGCGACCATGAGTGAGCCGACGACCGAAGTAGAAGAAGTAGAACCTGATTACCGATTCACACTTGCCAATGAAAGGACTTATCTTTCGTGGATTCGCACGGCATTGGCATTGATTGCGGGTGGAGTTGGTCTCGCGGCGCTAGAGAACATCATTGGTCCGGATTGGCCGCTCGCTCGGGAAGTTGGACTTGTTGCCACACTGTTGGGCGGTTTACTTCCGCTGGTTGCTTTTCAGCATTGGCGTAAGGTTCAGCAGGCTATGCGCCGAGGCGAACCGCTTCCCGTGCAGCGCGCGGCGATCGTCTTAGCGGTTGGAATGGTGTTTTTAGCGGCGGGGTTGGCGCTGGTGATTCTGCTATGAGTATTTCTACGCCGGAAACTCAAGCCGATCGAACCCGACTTTCCTGGCGCCGAACGTTGATCCTGCTCATTACTGTGGCAGGTATCGGTGCCCTGGACATGATTACTCGAGGACAAGTTACGGAGGCGGCAATAGCGGCGGTTATCTGCTTGTTTTGCCTAATCCCGATTTACCGACGACAACTTGTCCTACGCGAATCAGTTCGACCTGCGAGTTGGGAGCCGGCTGCGCTGGCTTTAGGTCTGCTCTTACTGGCTGCCGCAACGGCAATCTTTGGTTAGCGGGCTCCTCACGAGTCCCGTTGTTCCGTCGTGGATTTACTGTCTACTTGTTCGTCCTCGGCTTCGGCGGCCCCGGGCTCACCGTTTGAACCAGTTGCCACTGACTTCGCCTTATTTACCAACTGCTTTCCCGCGCTGACCACCGCGTTACCGGATTTTTCGTCACCCGAGTCCACAGGCGTGTCATCCGCATCGACAACTTGGGACTTCGCTGACTTCTTTGGCTCATCTTTTGTGGCGAGGTCTTCATCTTCTTTGCCCTTACCGCTGTCCGAACTACCGGTCACCGACTTCGCGACATTCACAATCTGCTGCCCAGCTTTCACCACCTTGCTCCCCGTTTGTCCCTCGTCCACGCCAGACGCTACTTCCGCAACCGGCTTGGATTCATCAACGGGGATTCCAGCTTCTTTGGCCAAGTCCGCGGCCGCAGGTGTTATCGATTCGCTGGTCGCTACCAACGAATCGGATGGAGCCGAACCATAGCGTCCTGGTCCGTCAATTTTTACCTCGGCTAACCATTCCTTAGCCATCATTTCCGCCTTCATGATGAGCTCAGCGGATTTGGAAAAATTGTCTGGCCGTACCCCCGCTGGCCAAGGTCCTGGAAGGTACAAGATGGTGGTGCCCTCTGCTTTTTCCAGATCTCGACGCACTTGGTTCGACAGCACGATGGCCGCCGTTCGGTTGATCCTGGATATCAACGAATCGTCGACCATCTGCTGGGCGAGCACCGTGAAACCACAGTCGAGGACCACAACGGTTTCCGCCCCTTGCGCAACGGCCTCACCGATTGGAACGTTGGCAACTAGCCCACCGTCAACTAGTCGCTGCCCATCACGATTGACAACAGGAAAGACACCAGGGATAGCGGAACTTGCAAGTAACGCCGACACCAGGTCGCCCTCCTTGATAGGTACCGGGAGCCCAGTGTCGAAGTCCGTGGTCATCGCTGTGTGAGGAATTTTTAGGTCGGCGAAGTCTCTTGCGGGAGTCGTCGATTCGAGAAATTTTCGGAGGCCGTCACTACTCACTAGTGCACCTTTAAGCGATGCTGCCGCAACTGCAGATTTCAAAACGCTGCCGAAAATGTCATCTCGGCTTACCTTCGTCCATGCTTCAGTGAGCCGGTCGACGGCGGAGTCCGGGTCGTAAGCCAACACACCGCCATTAAGCGAACCTACGGAGGTACCGACGATGAAGTCTGGCCGCAGATCTGTACCCGCTAAAGCTCGCAACATGCCCACCTGCATCGAGCCATAAGATGCCCCACCAGCCAAGACATAGGCCACAGGACCTTTGATGGCCTTACCAAATGTGCGTACGGTCATAGTTGCTCCGAAAGGATGCGGATTGATCACGGACGTCACGACTCTGCCATAAGACATCTGATCGAGGCCATGTGGTCCGCAACAAAGTTTCGCGGCCTGTTCAAGTCGATGGTTTTTGGCTGATTTTTCGTCGCTGGCGAGTTCTTCACCGTGTGGTGGATCTCTGCACTGAAAGACGAAAAGGCCGATGTAACCGGGTCCGCAAACTCCGCGAATACGGGCCCAGAACAAGTCAACAGTTCTATTAAATCGCCTTTAACCTTATTTATTCGGGTCAAATAGCCATAAAAGATCATCTCATTGGCTGAGACGCAGGTCTCCCAAATTCCCCTCAAAAACCTTTGTTCTTCGGGTTACTCTCGAAAGGAACTACGGAAATTACTGTCGACGACTTAAACCCCTGATCTTATGTGATGCCGGGTCCAGGGTGTTCATCAACCCCCCAAACGAAAGCGACTCGGCCGAAGCCCATCGGGCTGTCTCGGAGGACAAATGCGCACCACCCTTGTTGGCGGGATTCTCTGCGCTCTTTTCGCCGGGTCTACCGCACTTGCGAGCCCTGCTTCGGCACAGGTTCCCGCGAAGGCACAAACTGCAACAGTATCCTCGGTGTCTACACCCGCTGCACAAGCCAAAGGTGAGCTGCGCAAAGCTCGTCGAAATCTCTCAGCCGCCGAGGATCGTGTCGAGAAGTTGGATCAAAGGGCCGAAAAAGATCGTCTTCGACTGGATCGCGCTCGCGCCAAACTCGCCCAACTAGCCCGTGAAGCTTATACCGGTGGACCATCGGAGTTGGTCGAAATCGCTTCCTTCTTTGCTGAAGATGACCCCACCGACGCATTGCGTAATGCGTCGCAAGTCGCCGACTACGCCGACGACCAGCGCGATCGTTGGGACGACGCCTCCGAAACTCTTCGACGCACCAACAAGTTAGGGGTCGCCGCCGCCAAAGAGGTTCAGCAGGCGCGTCGCGAACTTCGCTCCGCTTACAGCGCAGTGCTCAAGTCACAAAGCGGGAACGGCCGAAAAGATGGTCCTGGCACGGCGAAGCTCACAAACAAATGTCAAGAAACTAAATCGATTTCTCCCATCTGCATCTACCCATCCTGGTCAGAGTTTCGACGCACGTTCGATGCAGTATTGGCAGGCCGCTACGTTAATGTTCGCTGGCCTCAAATCAAAGACATCGGCGGCTGGCGACCCTACGACGCCTTCCCCGATCATCCGAGTGGTCGCGCGATTGACATCATGATGCCCAATGGCGGTGGCGGCTCAGACGTGGGGCTGGGTAACGAAATTGCTGCCTATTTTATGGAGAATGCCAAAGAGTACGGCGTTCACTACATCATCTGGCGGCAACGCATGTGGAAGAGCAGCAGCAAACC
>JAOZTQ010000012.1:0-4593 GCA_029939085.1 Candidatus Nanopelagicales bacterium | reverse complement strand
TCGGTATCTGTTCGTCGATGCTCACGCCTAGCTCTAGCTAATTGGACTCATCCACTACTCCCGGAGAGCGAGTTCACCCGCGGTCTGTCAGACTCTCGAGAGGTCGACAGGAGATGCCCGGAGGCGAAGTGAGCGACGAGATCGACGGCCTAGTGCCTTACTCGCTACAGCCGAACTCCGGTGAGCAGGGCCTGCTCTCGAAAGATGGAAACCACATTCTTGATCTTGCGGTTGAAGCGTGGCAACTGTTCCTCGAAGGATTGCCACAACTGGATCTCGATGCCAAAAGTCGCGATCGGAAACTGTCCATCAAAGAGCAACTCATCCCCATGGGCAACTGGTCCGACAACCGCAGCATCTACGAGATAGTCGCTGATGCGCGCGCCGGAGCAACCGCCGTCGAACCGTATACCGAAACGCGCGATCGACTTCGTGAGACCTACCGTGACGCAAGCAATACCGAAGTGATCGATGCAGTCCAGCGCGCAGCGCAGGGGGTGACCGACTGGTCGCAGACACCCGCGGCGGATTCCGACTCACAGCTCACCACGCCTAGCCCACTAGGACCGATACCGGTGGGGACCTTCGTACTAGCGGCCGCTTTTCAGATGTCCGCGACCTGGCGGGATGTGGCACCCGATCAGCCGAAACCGGAGCTAGAACAGCTCGGACTCACGGCTCTAGTCGACAGCACTGGCGCTGTCGCTGGTCGCCTCGACGCAACTGCTTCAATCACTGCGATAACTCCGGAACTCATTTTGGGTACCGGAACTCACGCTGGCGCCTGGCGAACCGACCGGATAGATGAAGCGAGTTCGGGACCGGCCATCGTTGCGCCCACTGGATTACTTATTGATTTCGCTGCTGGAAACGTGAACCTAATTCAAGCAACCCGCAAACTTCGAGTACGACAACCGAGGCGGTTGACTGCTATGGCTGTGGTGCTAGAGGGAATTCCTGATCTACCCGCAGCCGGCCTGCTAAAAAAGGCGGCTCGGATGACATCCTTTATGGCTCGCTGATTTCCTGTCTCAGATTTGTGCGATTTCGCGATCACGCTACGAGCTATTGATCCGGAGACTCTTCATTGGCCACCGGATCTTTTGCCAACTGCTCCATGATCACGCGCAGTGTTGCTGGCTTAAGCCCCATTCCCAGATGCGTACCGGAGACTTCAACATTCGTCGCGCCTGGAACCATGCAGGAACGCCAATCCACCACTCCATCTGATGTGGTGTAGATCGAAACCAGCTCGACTTCTGCAGGCATCGGCCTTCGGATCGCCTGCATATATGCGCACTGGCACTGTGAAGTCGCACAACCTAGTTCGCGACGCTTTGGCTCCAGCTGATAGAGCCTGCTGAGAAAGAAAGCAGCTGGTCGCGGCAACTCATAGAAGGCAAACTCGTCATTCATCGGTGCGCCCAGGGCAATAACGCGCTCAATGAGGTGTGGGAAAAGCGCACCCAAGCCCCTCGCGAGAAGACCTCCACGACTATGGCCGACCACGAGGAGACGCCTCCCGTTGTCACGTTTCACAATCTCGGCAGCGATCCGGCCCAGTTTTTTCACGGCGGTATCGGAACACCGAACATTGGAAATTATCCGTGAATACTTCACGGTGTAGCCGCCGGCTTTCAAGACCAGTTGGAGGGGAACTGTTGTGTAGTCCCCAAAACCGAAACCGGGAATGGTGAGCACTGGCCGACCCGCTCCATCGGGCAGACCACGCGACGCTGCGCCTGGTCCTTTGAGTAAAGACGCTTCCCACTCGGCAACCTCTAACGGAAATCTGCCTTCAGTAGCCGCTCGAGCCGCCCACCCCGGGAAGGCACGCATCCAACCCGGCAATCCTCTTGGCGCCCAAATCTGTTCCGGCAAATAGGCCGGACGCCAACCATCGCTCATACGGGTATTGTTTCGCATTTGCGTCGCAAAACCCGGATCTCAACTCATATACCCACTTATTTGCACTCAGCGAAAGGGAATCGCCTAACGGAGCCAGGAGTTTTTCCAACCTGTCCTACCGATTGGTGAAAATCTTGTCCAGCAGATCAAGGTTCTTGTGCGACTGTTCCACCGTGACGTCATGCGGATCATCGATGAGCGTCACATTGGCGTTCGATAGACCCTCAACTAGTTCTATGGATCCCCGAGGAAGGGGAACTACCTCTGTGCAGCTTCGACTGCAGCCTCGACTTTCTCCCTGCCCGCCGGGGCTGGCCCTGCTGCCCAATCTGCCGGATCAGCCGCGTAAACCGCACCATAAACAGGTGTGTCAGGCTGGCTTCGCCAACTATCTGCCAGCGGACCAACATCGACGATGTCGTAACCGATTCGATCAAGAAACTCCGTGACCTGACTCTTTGCATCTGGGTTATCGCTGGCAATGGGCAACGCACTTCGATCAGGCGATCCAGAAGGACGTGCAAGTTCGCCAAGGTGTCGAAAGAAAATATTGTTGAAGGCTTTAACGACCTGCGCTTCAGGTAAGTCGGCTTGGACTAGTTCCGAAGACGACATCTTCCCATCGGCTAACTCAGATATCGCACCATCGCGCTGCGGGTAGTAGTTCATGGTGTCTATTACGATCCGACCTGCCAGCAGCTCTGCCGGAATATCTCGAAAGTTTCCCAATGGGATAGTCACTACCACCAGATCGGCTGCCGCTGCGTCGGCGGTCGTTCCTGCAGATGCATGGGAACCGAGTTCCGCCACCAAATCGGAGAGCGAGTCAGGGCCACGACTGTTACTCATAATCACGTCATATCCCGCTGCCGTGGCAAGACGCGCCACAGTACTCCCGATGTTTCCGCTACCGATAAATCCAACAGTTGTCATGGGGTGAAGTTATCGAAGAACAACGGTATTCGCCCATTAAGGTAGTGCGTGAAAGCCACGATTCACTGCCTCGCACCGACGCATTGCGCGATGGGTCGCTGACCGGAATCAGGGACGCCATCCAACCGCGATCGAGACGCCGAGTGCGGCCAAATCAATCGGCAGTTCCGTAACCGTGAGCGGCTCTGCCCCGAGGCTAGGATCTCTCAGACGATCCCAAGGACCCCGAAGCTCCACTCCCGAGTTCCGCAATCGACGTAGGTCACGTTTCTGCCGCTGCAGTGCCACGTCCACAGCCCATTGGGGTGTCGCAATCACCGGCTCACTCTCGGGCGGCTGTCGCTCCTCCACAATCGTGCGCACCACTCCATTGCGGATCTGTTCGGTGTAGGTCCGATGATCCATAGATCCATCCACGTGGATGTTGATTTGACGCAGTAATTCGGCTTCCACCGCTGTCATTGAACGATTTGTTCCTCGGCCGGCATGACGGGTAAGGACTCCCATAGGCAGACCGATGAGTTCTTCTGCAGTTCGGGCCATAAGATCACGATCCTGCGGATCCAATACGACGGCAGTGATGTTCTCGGGTGGGACTACCGAAGTCCAACGACGGATGATCTGCGCGAAGTTCGCGCGAGCCCAAAATCGTGAGCGAGCAGGGTCTTTTCCACTTCCTGGCAAAAGCATCTGACGCAACCAATCCTCATAATCAGTGGTCAGTCCAGACTTCAGGTATTGCTGCCAGGAACTGGGGAGTATCTCAACCAAGGGACGGACACCCAGCAATACGTGAATCCGTGCGCCGCCAAGTCCGGCAACAGCCCGGTTGATCCCCCTAGGACCTAGTCGGCCGAAAAATTCGCTACTGACAATGGCTCTGCCGTCATGACGTCGGACCTGGCCCGAAAGTAAACGCCATTTACGACTCCGCTGCCAGGCTCGGATCCGTGTCCAATCCGATCGATCACCCGTGGCATTTCCAGCTGCGGCCACACCAACGGCGGCGCCGTGATGCAAGTCGCTATCGCCGGGGTAAAGGATCCCTTTTTCGATTAGCTCAGGGCGCGCTTCCGCGAAGGCCGCCTGAAGCGCTGTCGATCCGGTCTTGTGAACGCCAACGTGAAGTAAGACTCGATCGCTCGGTGGCGTTTCTGTCATGAAGTAGCCTTTTCGATCGTTCGCATTCACTAGTCCTGAGGAGGGCACCTCTATTACCGATCAGGATAGGTGGGCACCTCAGTAGGTCAAGGTGCGACCTCATCAGCGGGGTTGAGTGAATCACTGTGAAACCGCTTCAACAACAGAAACAGTTGCGAGACGTTCATCCGGTTACCCCAGCGGCAAAGCCAGGCTTGGATGACCGGGTTTGTAGGCCCCGCGGGACTCGAACCCGCAACCTACGGATTAAAAGTCCGGCCGAGGGTGTCCGTCTGGTAGTGCGGAGCCTTGTTTCATGCGGGTTTGTGTCCGCCTGGTGGTGGGGTGTGGTGGCCAATAGTGCGCCGTTCGCGGCACGCTTCGCGGCACAGTCGCGACCGGTGGCGGGTACCGCTGATTGTGGGGGGTGTGGTTTTCGTAGGTTTAGCGCTGGTGTGGGTGGGTAAACCGTAGGTATCGCTTGAAAGGTTCAGGTGATGGGGGAGGAAATACCACCCTCGTGGCGTCAACGTAGGCGTTGGTAACCGTTCCAACCCGTTATGGGGTGGTGTGGTCGTCAGTTCATCTACGTCGACTCCATGTGTGATGCGT
>JAOZTQ010000156.1 GCA_029939085.1 Candidatus Nanopelagicales bacterium | reverse complement strand
TCGCTGACGATCACAGCCCAAGCGGAACGTGCGATGGCGATGTGGCCCAATAAGGGAGAGTTAGACCCGCGACCGCTACAAGGTGAGGCATATCGGCGAGTTGAGCCGATCGAACCAAAGAGCCCCGTTGTACCTGATGAGGCGCCAGGAGCGCTTCACCTACCTATCGTTTCAGTCACCTGAGGTAGCACAACTTAGGGCTGCGCTCGCTAGCCGGGCAGAAATGATAGCCGAACCTTGCGGTCTGGATTATCTCCGTTGGGATCGATTAGGACGGCGCTCTGCCAGGTTCCTAGGGCTAATCGGCCGTCGATCACTGGAATGCTTATAGATGGACTAACAAACGCAGGTAAGACGTGATCACGGCCATGGCCCAAACTGCCGTGTTGATGCCGGTAAATGTCCTCGACAGGAAGTATCCGTTCGAGCGCATCTGCTAGATCTGGCTCTGTCCCTGATCCGGTTTCGATGAGGGCAACCCCAGCGGTTGCATGCGGAACAAAGATGTTGACCAGGCCATCGTTCTTCCCTGAGACGAAATTTGCCACCTCAGAGGTGATATCGGTCACGAGTGTCTGCCCAGTGTGTAACTGCAGCACGGTGGTATCCATAGCCAGACAGCCTAATCGGTTACCTTGGAAGACCCCGACTGAGGAACTGCAACACCATGGATAAACGACCTGTGCTCGTGTTGGATTTCGGAGCGCAATACGCTCAACTCATTGCGCGTCGAGTGCGTGAGGTGGGACGGTTCTCGGAAATTGTGCCAGGAAACGCTACAGCGGCAGAGATTACCGCTCGAAACCCGGCCGCGATCGTGTTGTCAGGCGGTCCCGCGAGCGTCTATGAAGTCGGGGCACCACAACTCGATCCGGAAATCTTTGAACTGCAGATCCCGGTATTTGGAATCTGTTACGGCTTTCAAGCGATGGCCCAAGCTTTAGGCGGGGATGTTGCTCAGACTGGAAGCCGTGAGTACGGGGCGACAGATTTCCAGGCGACTACGACTAGTTCGCGGATACTTGCCGAACTTCCGAGCGAACAGCAAGTCTGGATGTCCCACGGTGATGCTGTGGAACGGGCGCCCGCGGGTTTTCTCGTCGTCGGCAGCACGCCAGGCGCTCCGGTCGCCGCATTCGAGAATGTCGAACGGCAACTAGCCGGAGTCCAGTTCCATCCGGAAGTTGTGCACACCCGACATGGTCAAACGATGTTGCGGACATTTCTCCTTGACATAGCGGGTCTCGAGCCTAACTGGACTACAGACGGAATCATTCAGACGCAGATTGAGGAAATCGCCCAGCAGGTGGGTGAGGGTCAGGCGATCTGCGGATTGTCAGGTGGAGTTGATTCAGCTGTTGCGGCCGCCATGGTGCAGCGAGCAATCGGAGATCGACTGACCTGTGTATTCGTCGATCACGGTCTCCTTCGAGCTGGTGAACGCGAGCAGGTCGAGCGAGATTTCGTGGCAGCAACCGGGGTAAGGCTCGTCACGGTTGATGCAGCCGACCGTTTCCTGGCCGCCTTGGCCGGCGTCTCGGATCCGGAACAGAAGCGAAAAATAATTGGACGTGAGTTCATCCGAGTCTTTGAGTCAGCGGAAGCGGAACTGATCGCCGAAAGTGGCGATCGCGGCGACGGTATCCGTTTCTTAGTCCAGGGAACGCTATATCCGGATGTCGTGGAATCTGGCGGTGGAAGTGGCACCGCCAACATCAAAAGCCACCACAACGTGGGTGGTTTGCCCGAGGACTTGGAATTCGAGTTAATCGAGCCACTGCGGACGCTCTTTAAGGATGAAGTCCGTGATGTTGGTGAACAGTTGGGTCTTCCCGCTGAAATGGTTTGGCGGCACCCCTTTCCGGGTCCGGGGCTTGCCATTCGGATCGTTGGCGCGGTTGATGCTGATCGGTTGCGAATCCTACGAGCCGCCGATGCGATTGTGCGGGCAGAGCTATCTGATGCGGGGCTAGACCGGGACATATGGCAGCTCCCAGTCGTCCTCCTGGCTGACGTCCGATCGGTCGGAGTGCAGGGTGATGGTCGTAGCTATGGTCATCCCATTGTGCTGCGACCAGTAACCAGCGAAGATGCCATGACGGCGGACTGGGCGCGACTCCCGAATGACTTACTTGCCCGGGTATCGAGTCGCATCACTAATGAAGTTCCGGAAGTAAACCGGGTTGTGCTCGACATCACGAGTAAGCCGCCCGGAACCATTGAGTGGGAGTAAAGCTAGCCGTCAGCGGGTATCCAACACTCGAAAAGCTTCTGCAGTGTGTCCGCTGGGCAAGTCGCCGTCGGCTGCGGTCAACGCCGCTCGACTTCGCATCCGTTCGGCGAGATCCGTCATATGTTCAGTCTGACTCACGTGGGCCCTAAGTGCCGCGATCTTGCGATCGAAGGTTTCGGTGATGTCAACCCAATAGTTCGGCTCTGGATAGTTCGTGACCCAGGTTTGGGGAACCGTCCAGGCTGGGAGGTCCTCGTCGGCTACGAGTGAGGGGTGGGCGAACGGATTTCGTGAGTCCGGATAAATGGCGGCCATTGCCGCTTCACCAGCCGCAATATGATCGGGATGACTCGCATACATTTGATCGATATTTCGTATTGGTGATTGAATAACCACAACATCTGGTGTTTCTTTTCGAATAATGCGGCTTATATCGCGTCTAAGCTCCTGAGTAACGGTCAATTGACCATCGCGATATCCCAAAAAATGAACGCGACTAACGCCGAGGATATCCGCAGCGGCTCGCTGCTCGTTGCGACGAATATTTGGAATCTCAGACCGGGGCACGGTTGGATCAAAACCCCCCGCGTCACCGTCAGTAATTACGCAGTAGACCACTTCGGTCCCCTGGTTTACCAGTGAAGTCACGGTTCCACCGAGACCAAAATCGATATCGTCTGGATGTGCCCCCACAGCGAGTAATCGGTTGGGTTGAATCATCGGTGTCATATGTACCTCTTGATTTTGTCGCGTTTTCTCTCTTCCGCGTGTCGAAAACCGCTTTTCTACATCGGTGTCCGCTATATGACGGTTTAAGAAATTATCGGCGTGGCAATATTGCCATTGTCTCCGGTTACTGAAAACTTTGCGCCCGTGGTTAAGTATTTTCCACAGGCTGCCGAAACTTCCCCTGTGGCGCGAAATAAAGGTTTATGGCTCAAGCGAGTTACTATTCTGCTCGCTGGCGTTGGGCTATTAGTGAGTTCGGTGACCCTCGGGGCTACCGCAGCACCCGCCCCAGTGCCCGTCCCTAAGGTGGCCATTCCGCCGGCTTTGGATTGGCAAGCGGAGTATCAAGCCCAGAAGATTTGCAGTTCGTGGGCCAAACCTGGCGCCCAACGTTTGTCAGATCTGCTGGCCGAGACTTACGGCGCCTACACGACCTACATCATTCGTTCGTGTGCAACCTCAGGTATCAGCGAACACGAAGAGGGTCGAGCAGTTGACTGGATGGTCAACGTTCGAGATCCAGATCAAGCCGCGAAGGCTGAAGCCTTCCTCAACTGGTTAACGGCGCCGGGCCCGAACGGGGAGCTAGGCGCTATGGCTCGACGTATGGGAATTATGTATCTGATCTGGAATGACAAGATGTGGCGGGTCTATCGACCTGAGGATGGCTGGCGGGAATATTCAGGTTGCTCCAAGAAGCAGTCAAGGTCCTACGACACCTACTGTCATCGCGACCACATTCATGTCTCATTGACCTGGGATGGTGCCTACGCAGCAACCTCATTTTGGACGGGAGTAGCAGAGACCCGAGGGCCTTGTGAATCCTCGGCTACCGAGAGGGACCCGGGTAGACCTGACGCTCCATCAACGCTTATGAATACGCAAACAGGTGCAGGTCTTGACCAACCCGCCTGCCGGCTGGGTGCGAGTAGTTCGTACGCATCCCGCTCGTACCAAGTCACAGTTCCAGTGCCTGCCGTTGAGAATCCAGTCCAACGCATTGAGTTGAATCAGTTCTCCCTCAACGCCCCGGAGTTACTCAGTATCAAGAGCGCCGACACAGTTACGTTCGAACAGGGTGCTGAGCAAGGGCAAGTCTTTGACGTTCCGCTAAATCCCGATGGCAAGATCACGGTTACCGTTGGTGCCGGATATGGCGATGTGATCTTACGAGGAATGGGGAACGGTGAAGGTGCTCCGCTGCCGCCGAGTAAGCCAGCCAAGCTGAAACTCAAGAAGTTGGCAGTTGAGCGAGCCCACGTTCACACACCA
>JAOZTQ010000155.1 GCA_029939085.1 Candidatus Nanopelagicales bacterium | reverse complement strand
TTCGAGCTGCGGCAAGCGAGCAGTTGCAAACCTGGGGCGATCGCGTAGGGGTTCCAGTGGTTCGCGGTCCGGAGGGCTCGGATCCGGCGTCTGTGGCATTTGATTCCGTTGCCGCGGGCATCGAAGGAGAGTGCGACACAGTTGTTGTGGATACTGCCGGTCGACTACATACCAAAGTCGGCCTCATGGATGAACTTGGCAAGGTGAAACGAGTCATCGAAAAGCAGGCACCCGTCACTGAGGTACTGCTAGTTCTGGATGCCACCACAGGTCAAAACGGCATGACTCAGGCACGAGTTTTCGCCGAGGTTGTCGATATCACTGGGATCGTTCTGACCAAACTAGACGGAACTGCCAAGGGGGGAATCGTGGTCTCGGTGCAGCGAGAACTAGGCGTTCCGGTGAAGCTCGTAGGGTTGGGTGAGGGTCCAGATGACTTGGCCGTATTTGAGCCGGAAACCTTCGTCGATGCCATCATTGACGGTTAATACCAAATAGCGGACTCTGGCCCATTTGGAAACATAGACGTAACACAACTCGCAAATACGTCACGAAACCGAAACTCTGGCAGTCATTTAACGAAACACAGCGCGTTCACTATCGCTACATCCCTCAGGGAAAGGCCCTGGGGTTGACAGAAGGAGTTAGCGATGGAGGAATCGCTGTTGAATACAGGTGACACTGCCTGGATTCTCGTCAGCGCCGCTCTGGTGCTAATCATGCTGCCGGGCCTCGCCCTTTTCTACGGCGGTATGACTCGTTCCAAGAGTGTGCTGAATATGATCATGATGGTCTTCGGGGCCTTGTTCCTGGTGGGGGTTCTCTGGGTGCTCTATGGCTACTCCGTAGCCTTCGGTACAGACGTGGGCAGTGGCCTACTAGGAGACCCAGCCGAATACTTCGGTCTTGAAGGCTTAATGGCCGACGATCCCGAAGCGACATTCCCGGCCATGGCCTTTGTTGGCTTCCAGGCAATGTTCGCCGCGATCACCGTGGCACTTATTGCGGGTGCGATTGCTGATCGTGCCAAGTTCAGTACCTGGATGGTTTTCGCCGGAATCTGGGCGACGATCGTTTACTTCCCAGTCGCACACTGGGTCTGGGGTGAAGGTGGCTGGATCTTTGAGGGTCTTGGTCCGCTGAATGGTGTGCCCGCGATTGACTTCGCAGGTGGTACCGCAGTTCACATTAACGCTGGTGCCGCTGCATTGGCCCTCGCACTAGTCCTCGGAAAGCGCTTGGGTTGGCCAAAGAATCCGATGAAGCCGCACAACCTGACTCTGGTCATGTTGGGTGCTGGACTTCTATGGTTCGGTTGGTTTGGATTCAATGCTGGATCGGCCCTCGCAGCCGATAACACTGCAGCCGTTGTCTTCGTGAACACCATTGCTGCCACATGTGCTGCTGCACTTGCGTGGCTGCTGGTTGAGAAGCTCCGTGATGGACACGCAACTAGCCTTGGTGCTGCTTCCGGTATCGTTGCCGGTCTTGTTGCCATCACCCCGGCTTGTTCGTCAGTAAGCCCGATTGGTGCGCTGCTGGTGGGTATCGCTGCTGGTGTTGCCTGTGCGTTGTTCGTACCGCTCAAGTTCAAGCTTGGTTACGACGACTCGCTTGACGTGGTCGGCGTGCACCTCATCGGTGGTCTCGTTGGTACGTTGCTGATTGGTTTCCTCGCTACCGAGGCGGCTCCAGCTGGCGTCAACGGATTGTTCTTCGGTGGCGGTACTGAGCAGCTAGTGAGCCAGACAATCGCGGCCTTCGCTGTAATGGCATTCTCCTTCGTGGTGACGCTGGTCATCGCCAAGATCCTGGACCTTACTCTCGGCTTCCGGGTCGACGAAGACTCCGAGATCACCGGCGTGGACCTTACCGAGCACGCTGAGACTGCCTACGAGCTGGGGGAAGCAGGTGGCGGCGGTAGGTTCGTCGGTACCAGTGAACGCGCAGCTGTGAAGGCGGAAGCCCAGGATGCAGAAGGAGTGAAGGCATGAGACTCGTCACCGCAGTAATCAAGCCATTCAAACTGGATGAGGTGAAGTCAGCACTGGAGGCCTACGGCATTCACGGTCTGACTGTCAGTGAGGCCAGTGGATATGGTCGCCAGAAGGGTCACACCGAGGTCTACCGGGGAGCGGAATACACCGTCGACCTGGTGCCCAAGATCAAGGTAGAGATCCTGGTAGAGGAAGACGACGCCCAGTCCGTAGTGGACGTAATCGTCAAGACCGCCCAAACAGGTCGGATTGGCGATGGGAAGGTATGGACCGTACCGGTCGATACCGTCGTTCGAGTTCGCACGGGAGAGCGCGGTCCTGACGCGCTCTGATAGGAGACACCGATGCGAGTCGCTGGGGAAGGAGATGGTCTCATGATCGCCGGCTCTGCCGATGCGAAAGATGCGACCACTTCTTTCTCGGCGGCTCGATCGGAACTACTCAGCCGCCCCGGACCACCCGGTCCGGGGCGGCGCCGTGCGTTGGTCTCCCTAACAGACGAATGGCTACAAGAGATCTACCGTTTAGCCAACGGGCCAAGTGAGGGGATGGCCCTCATTGCAGTGGGTGGCTACGGGCGAGGTGAACTAGCTCCCGGTAGCGATTTAGACCTCTTGCTGCTTCACGACATCGCTCCTGGGGCAGTGCCCGATCAGATTTGGTATCCGATTTGGGACTCGCGACAAAAGTTGGATCACTCAGTGCGGACCCTGTCTGAAGCTCGCAGACTGGCCACAAAAGATCTCAAAGTGATCCTGGGATTGCTCGACGCGCGCTGTGTTGCCGGTGATGAATTTCTATTTGAACAGTTATCCAGTTCGGTTCGATCTGATTGGCGTGCTTTCGCACCCAAACGTGTAGATGAACTTCGAGCAAGTGTCGACGAACGTCGTGAGCGCAGCGGCGAGGTGGCGCATCTGTTGGAGCCGGACATCAAGGAGTGCTACGGCGGTCTCCGCGACATAACCGTCCTACGCGCTCTAACCGCCTCTTGGATCACCGATATGCCGCACGGCAACGTTGACGCAGCCGCGGAACTTTTCTTGAATGCGCGAGACGCGTTACACACTCGCAGTGGTCGGGGTGGGGATCGACTCTTAATGCAGGAGCAAGATGCGGTGGCGCTGGCACTTGGCTACGAAGACGCAGAAGCTCTCATGCGCGATATCTCATCGGCTGGCAGGTCCGTAGCTCACGCCTCGGACAGCACGTGGTATCTCGTAGGTCGAACGACCAAACGCTCTCCTAGAAGGCCCTTTCGTCGGCTGTCCGGGCGCAGGAATCGGGTTCCGCTGGCTGATGGAGTCGTACTTCAGGACGGTGAGGCCGTTCTAGCGGAGGGCGCCAAACCAGAACGTGATCCGGGCCTAGTGCTGCGGGCTGCTGCAGCAGCTGCACAGAACGGAGTATGGCTGGCTCCACATGCAGTGCAACGTCTAGCTCACGAATCCGCTCCTATGCCGGTTCCGTGGCCGCGATCGATCAGAGATTCCTTCGTCTCATTTTTGGGCGCCGGACGTGCAATGTTGCCAGTATGGGAAGCATTGGATCAGGGCGGTGTTATCGCACGGATACTTCCGGAATGGAGCCACATCCGAAGTGCGCCGCAACGTAATCCCATTCACATCTACACGGTGGATCGACACCAGGTAGAGACCGCGATCCAAGCGTCCAAACTACAGCGCCAGGTGCACCGACCAGATTTACTCCTGATAGGAGCGCTGTTCCACGACATCGGAAAAGCGCGGCCGGGCCAAGATCACTCGGCGGTGGGCGTCGAGCTTATGAGAAAAATCGGACCCCACCTCGGCTTTGATGATGGAGACACGAAAAAGCTTATCGGCTTGGTCCAACACCACCTGCTCTTGCCGGAGATGGCGACCCGCCGCGATCCAGATGATCCCGCGACCATTGACGCAGTCGCTAAGGCCGTTGGGGATCTTGAAATGCTGAACCTATTGGAGGCGCTGACTGAAGCTGATGCGAAGGCCGCTGGGCCCACCGCGTGGAGTGATTGGCGAGCGGCCCTAATAAAGGATCTAGTCGCAAGAGTGCGTGGCGTTATGCAGGGCAACCCAGTGGAGCCCGATATCGAAATTCGGCCAGAGCAGCGCGCGCTGGCCGAGGTCGGGTCCCCAGACATACTTATCGAAGATGATGCTCCGGGTGAGATGCTGACGGTTACGGTCGCAGCATCAGACCGAGTCGGGCTGTTAGCCTCAGTGGCTGGCGTGCTGGCGATTAATCGTCTCGATGTCCGCGGCGCCCGGGCATTCAGTTACAACTCGATGGCGATGTCGGAGTGG
>JAOZTQ010000154.1:1083-4318 GCA_029939085.1 Candidatus Nanopelagicales bacterium | reverse complement strand
CCAAGCTCACCCGATTCGTTGCTTCCCCAACACCAACCAGCACCGGCTGTCGTAATGCCACACGTGTGGCGCCCACCGGCAGATAGCTCCCGAAATCTATGGTCATCAGCGACCTGGATTGGTTGATAGTGGACTCGACCGAGATCGGAAATACCGGACCCCAACTGTCCAGCTTCGTTACGACCCCAGCACCATGCGGAGCCAGCGGCGTCTAAGACGCATATATGTCCGTCTCCAACGGTTACGTCGGAAATATGAGCTATGTTGCCGGCGACTCGACGAGGTTCAGTCCATTCCGTTTCGGTTTCACCTTGAGCGGTGGCCAATCCGCTACCCCAACACCAGGCCCTGGCGTGAGTATCGACACCGCAGAATGAGGCAGTTGAGCCCATCCCGCCAACGAGCTGTCGGAATCGTTGAGTTCCTGGAATATCACTCAGATTGGTATCAACGGTCCCACTGGCTTGCTGCCAGCACCAAACCCGTCCTGAGTCATCCAAGCCACAAGCAGTATTACCCGATACGGCCAATGAGACGTAGCTGCGATCTGTATCCACGATTGTCGGTTGCCGGTAGCTGGTCGTTCCCAATGCGCCCCAGCACCACGCCCGGCTATTTTCATCCAAGGCGCAACTTGCATAACCCCCGGCAGCCAGGACTTGTTCGTGACGAAAATCGATGGGTGCTGAATCATCGCGCGGCTGGTTATCTGTCTGAGGTGAGGCAACGATCTGGTTTGGTATTGGAGTGACGGTCGGACTTGGGCCGCGGTTACTAGGTGGCGTGACTGGTGGAGTTTGTGGCCGCTTCAGTCGGATGCGGAGTGTCTTGCTGCGGACTCCACTCTTGGTCTCGGCACGAAGCCAGGTTTTGGATTGCGCCTTAGGTGCTTGAACCCGGACAGCGAATCGTCCCTTTTTATTGCTGCGTGTCTTGGCGACCTTGCGCCATTTAGTTCCCGTCCATCTCATAATCAGGATTCGTTGCCGTGAGGGCTTAGCCCATACGCGACCCTTAACCCGAAATTGCTGACCGGCCACCGGTTTGCGGGGTTTTGTTTGCAGCGATGCGGTAGCGGATGAGTCATTAGATCGATTCTTGAGATTGCCGTTTTCCCTGCCGGGCGCGGAATGGGATGCCAATGAGAAAAGAACAGCAAAGGCAATGAGCATTATCGTAGTGCGAACTCTCTTGATACTTCGCACGACGAGTAACCTCCACAATCAGTCGATCGGTTCATATCGGCTCAGCAGACTCGATTTCGGTGCGGCAACACTGAACTGAGCCTGACTCAGTGGCCAAAGGTACCCAGCCGAATCTAGGGAACTTTTGCGGCCACATCAGCGTTGCGGTTTTGGTCACAGCGTGGTCACTGAGCGCAAGCACGCCTGCCCGGAGGGTGACCACAAAGCGGGCGTCAAGGAATGTTGAGCGCTGCTAGTTCAAGGAAACAAGATGACGGAAGAAAGCCGGTGGCTAGTCGTCACTTTTTCTTCTTTTTTCGTCCCTTTTTCTTGGCTTTGTGGTTATCGATAGTTTCGGCCAGCCCTTTGTTTATTGCCTTAAGTGTGGCCACACGTGCGTACCACTTGTTGTTGGCCGGGATGATGTGCCACGGTGCCGCATCAGTGGTGGTGCGAAGAATCATCTGATCAACGGCCACGGTGTAGTCATCCCATTTTTCGCGATTGCGGTAATCCTCTTCGGTGATTTTGTGCTGTTTATAGGGCGTTTCCTCGCGTGCCTCAAAGCGTGCGAGCTGTTCCTCCTGCGAAATGTGAAGCCAGAATTTCGCTACATAGTTTCCCCGCTCACGTAACTGGGCTTCGAAGTCATTAATTTCCTCATAAGCACGTTGCCATTCCGCGGGTTGGGCAAAACCTTCGACTCGTTCGACCAAAACCCTTCCGTACCAAGTTCGATCAAAAATAGTGAACTGACCTTCGCCGGGCAGATCCCGCCAGAAGCGCCACAGATAGTGATACTTCAGTTCCTGTTCCGTCGGTGCTGCTACCGGGATTATTCGGTAGTCACCAGCCTCAAGTGGCCAGGTCACTCGCCTAATGACGCCTCCTTTACCTCCTGCATCCCACCCCTCGAATGCCAGCACGGTACTAATGCCGCGTTTGCGAGCTTCATCTGAGAGTTTGTGAAGTTTTGCTTGTTGCTTAGCTAACTGACGGCGGTAGGTATCGCGATCTAGTTCAAGGCTGAGGTCGACTCCTGCGAGAGCATGAGAACCACTTTCCATGTCACCAAATACGCGATCGGCGGCGGGCGTACCCGCTTCTGGATTCTGAGACATTCTCGATGTGATCGCATCGAGAATCGTGCGCCCCACGGTCAACTCCCGATAGCGCTTATCAGTGGCTTCAACGATCATCCACGGTGCTCCAGGAGTCGTCGTCTCATGCAGAATCCGTTCGGCGATGGGTAGAACCGGCCCGAGCTCGTCGATAGCTTCCCAGTCCCGTCCGTCGACTCGCCAACCTTTTCGAGGATTCTTCTTCTGTTTCTTGAGTCGTTTGCGCTGCGCTTTAGCCGGCGTATGCAGGAAAAATTTGATGATCAATGCACCATCGGCCACCAGAGCCTGCTGGAGTTCTGAGACGTGCTTCAACCAGGTGGTGAATTCGGATTCACTGATTTCGCCGTCGGCACGCATCCGTGCCGCGCGCATCAGGCCACCCGCGATTACGGCAGTTTGACCCTTAGGCGGCAATGAACGCCAGAGACGCCAAAGCCGAGGTCGCTGTGCCTCTTCGTCAGTCGGTTCGGAGAAGACATGAGTATGGATGTACCGAGCATCCATCCATTCATTCAGTCGGTTAACAACCTCGTTCGCGGCCTCTCGGTCATCACCAGCAATCCAGATCACGACGGGAAAATCAGCATCCCGTAGGTCGTATTCGGCATTAACCAGACCAACTCGTAGATCGGGAACTTCAGCCTCGAAGGTGGCCTTATTGATCTTGTTGCCGACCTCGGCAATCTCCAGCATATTGATGCTCCTGCCCTGATAAGTCGTGTGGCGCTCTCGTGCAAAGTGTTCACTAGTCGCAGTGCTGCTGTCCCGCTGAATGACCGGTTTGTCCGCAATCCTGGTGTAGGTTCCCGAATCTCGTAACGGATATCTCGAGGGCAGTGTGGTCGTGACGAGCCGGATCTTTGGGACGAGTTGTAGAACGATTTTTAGGACGAACTGTCGTAATGTCCCGTTCACTTGTGCGTCATC
>JAOZTQ010000154.1:0-1073 GCA_029939085.1 Candidatus Nanopelagicales bacterium | reverse complement strand
AATGACCGGTTTGTCCGCAATCCTGAAGCAGGTTCCCCGATCCCGTAATGGATAGCTGAGGGGCAATACCGGCTTGACGAGCCCGTTTTGTAGGACGAACTGTCGTAATGTCCCGTTCACTTGTGCGTCATCTCTTAGTTCGCCCTAGTGTGGCGATGTGACGGCCGTGGCCCCTCAAGATGAGAAGAAGTCGAACTGGAAGAGTTCGATCTTTACGACGGGTAATCTCCTAGCGGGTATCTCCGTCGGTGCCTACTTCATTCCGCAGGCGATGGCCTATGGTGCCCTGGCAGGCATCGATGTGGCTGACGGGTTAGCGGTAGCTGCCGTCCCGGTGTTGGTCTATATGATCCTCGGCCGGAGCAAGTACATGTCGGTTGGACCCGAATCTGCTGTTGCCCTGATGGCTGCGGCTGCTGTGGGACCCACGGCAGCGTCCCTCGGCGTGGATC
This sequence comes from Candidatus Nanopelagicales bacterium, assembly GCA_029939085.1. GTDB lineage: Bacteria > Actinomycetota > Actinomycetes > S36-B12. The sequence continues at coordinate 621 of JAOZTQ010000154.1, read as the reverse complement.
CGCTCACGGCTTTATCTGTGACCTCGATCCTGGTCGGCGCCATTCTCGCTGTCGGTTGGCTGCTCAAAGCATCTTTTCTTGCCGATCTTTTGTCCAAACCAATCTTGGTGGGGTACCTCACGGGTGTGGCCATCCTGATGGCTCTTTCGCAACTACCGAAGGTACTGAATGACTACGATCTCGAGACCGAACCGATCGGAGCACTACTCCAAAATGATTGGCAACTGCCTGATTTTCAAACGGTGGCAATCGCCATAGTTGTTTTGGCGGTTTCACTGTTGTGTCGCCGGATAAATCCTCGGCTTCCCGGGCCCCTTATTGGACTTATCCTTGCAATCTTGATGGGGCTGATCTGGTCCGAGGTTCCCAAGGTAGGTGAGGTTGTCCTACAGCTACCTACTCCGCAGCTGTCGGGGCTCAGTTTGGAGTTATGCGCGGCACTGTTCGTCCCCGCGCTCAGCATCGCGATCGTTTCTTTCACAGACGTCATGGTGACTTCACGTGCTTTTGCAGACGGCCAACCGCCGAATCCGGCCTCGGAGATGCGAGCAATGGCCGCAGTGCAGGGAGTTACCGGCGTCGTCGGCGGCTATCCGATGTCGGCATCTTCATCTCGTACCG
>JAOZTQ010000153.1:1424-4381 GCA_029939085.1 Candidatus Nanopelagicales bacterium | reverse complement strand
AGGCACTTAGGCCGGGCTACTGAATCCCGAGGGACGACCGTCACCCGAATGGAGTAACCGGGGAACCAACGGGGCACGCAGTTCGCCCTATCCATCCGGTGTCTCTGTTGATGGGACGGATGCGGGAGGAACGCAATAGCTGTAAGTGTCAGTGACGCCCGTCGCCGTGATGACGATCAGGGTTGCGCTTTCCTAGGCAGTTCTGGTCCTGCGGCATTGTGCGGTACAGCATCTGTGCTGATGGATCTACCGGACCGGCAGGGTTGAAGCTACGGATTTGACCCTGCCGGGCTCAACTCCGCCAATGCCTGCGGGAATGCTGATTTGTATTGCAGCGTTTAGGTTTCCTGTAGGGCTTGAAGATGGAGATCCAGATGCCAGCAGTAACCGCCGATCCAATGACTCTCCCCCGGATTCATCCCGCGGCGCAACACAAACCCCGTCGGACGAAATACGTGGTCACAGCGCCAACGGGCATGGAAGGCGAAGGTTTCCCAGTGCATCGTGCCTTTGCTGGTCTAGATGCTCGTGATATCGATCCCTTCATCCACATGGACCAAATGGGTCAGGTCGAGTACGCCCCGGGTGAGCCCAAAGGAACGCCATGGCATCCGCACCGCGGTTTCGAGACCTTCACCTACTTAATCGATGGGGAATTTCTTCACCAGGATTCCAATGGTGGCGGCGGCAGTATCCTGGCCGGCGGCACGCAATACATGACCGCAGGTGATGGAATTCTCCACATCGAAACTCCACCTGAGCACTTGGTGATGTCAGGTGGGCTTTTTCATGGGGTGCAGTTGTGGATCAACCTCCCGAAAGACAAAAAACGGATTGCCCCTGCCTATCAAGATTTACAAGGTTCGACGAACACTATGGTCACGACTTCGGATGGCGGTGCTGTCATCCGAATCCTTGCTGGTGAGCTGGACGGTCACAGTGGTCCCGGTATCTCGCACACACCACTCACGATCACTCACATCACGCTGTCGCCTGGCGCGAAAGCCGAGATTCCGTGGCCACAGAACTTCAATGCACTCGCCTATGCACTGGCAGGTAACGGGACTGTGGGTTCTGACGGACAACCGATCCAGTCGGGGCAGACCGCAGTTCTTATCGACGGCGACACGGTGTATTTGCAGGCGGACCCGGTTCAGGAAGGCCCCTCCCCCAACTTCGACGTCTTTCTTATTGGTGGAGTCCCCCTGCGTCAGCCTGTGTTTCAGTACGGTCCATTCGTAATGAGCAGTCGCGAAGAGGTTATCCAAGCCTTCGAAGACTTTCAGTCGGGTCGGTTCGGTCAGGTTCCACCAGATGCCATTCAGCCACACCGAACTTCGTAAGAGGCTGGCCTAGCTAGCGTCTTCGCTGAACTCGATATCTAGCGCATCCATAGCCCGATTAACTCCTGCTATCAGCGGTACCTCGTGAGTGCGAAACATACCTACGCCACCGAGTCGCCCGAGAACAGCGAAAAAACCCTCTCCTGACCGAACCTGTTCCTCGAAGAACACAAGTCCGTGATGCAGGTTTTGACATAACGGAACGCCCAGCGTCTTCAACCTGAACGAGTTGAACATGACACGAGCCTGATTTCGCGCTTCTACAACGCGATCATCACGATTTCGGTAGTAGAAGCCAAGACCCGGATCCACCACGACATCGGTTACACCGAGCGAGTGGGCTCGCTCGATACGGGGACCAAAATGATCAGCCAGCATGGCAATGGGATCCAGTTGCAAACCCACTTGTTTCACATCACGAATAGCCGTGTCTGACTCAAAGCACATGACAACGGTCGCCTCATACTCGGCTGCTAACTCCAGCATTGCCGTTTCGTCATCGGCCCCGGTCATGTTCAGCACGACAGCACCCGCCTGCAAACATGCCCTAGTTACCGACATCGCATACGTCTCTACCGAGATCGCAACCCCCGCGTCTACGGATTCCTCGATCACGGGAACGAGTTGATTGATTTGGTCTTCGCTAGAGATCCTAGCCGCAGACGACAAAGTAGATTCGGCGCCAACATCAACCACGGTCGCACCCTGCGCGTAGGCAGTTTTCACTTTGCGCACAGCCGATTCGTGGGTCATTGCGATGGTTTCGCGGTAGCCGGAATCTTGCGACAGATTCACTACTCCCATGATGACCGGACTGACGTCGGTATCGAATGTGTCCTGACCGATACGTAGCGGCGGCACAGTAAGGGCCATTTCGCGTTCGTACTGATTAGCTAACTGGGTAAGTGCAGCGAGATCAATCATTGGGTCCGGACCTTACAAATCGTGTGAACACAAAACCATCGTCAACCCGACTGTCGGCAAGTTTCACAGAGCCAGACGGGAGATGCGGCGAAATGCTGACATCCCATTCGTCGACGCAGCCCGACTCTGCGAGCGAGTTGAGCAACCGGGAACCCCCCTCGCAGGCAATCCGGTTTAGCCCTCGAGCGGCTAACTCAGCCACCATCCACTTCATATCCAGGCCATCACCTGGTGACTGCAGTACTTCACATCCAGCCGCCGCGGCCAAGACTGATTCCGGCTGATCGCTCTTGGTCACCACAATCGGTGTCTGGGGGCCCTCCTGGAAGACCGGCTCATCCCAGGGCAGATCTAGGGTTCCGCTGACAATGACCAGCCGCGGCGCAGGACTCAAACCGGAACTACGCCGTTCAGCGACAAACTTCTCCGCCACTTTGGGAGGCCCATAGCGCTCTGCTCTGAAAGTTCCCGCACCAATCAATATGGCGTCACTAAAGGTACGAATCGCGTGGAGTACTTCTTGGTCCGCACGTCCTGAAAGCGACCGACTGCGACCGTCTTTACCTACCGTTGCACCGTCAGGGGCCATGACCATGACTGCACGCAGCCATCTTCCGGTTTCAGGCCATGGATAAAGGTGCTCAACATCGCTCGCCATGTCAGCAGTATTTCACCAATCAGAGATCCGGC
>JAOZTQ010000153.1:0-1324 GCA_029939085.1 Candidatus Nanopelagicales bacterium | reverse complement strand
CGATAATCCAGCCCCGCACGCCGCATCCGGGCATCATCCAACTCAAAGCCCAACGGCTCTACCAAATGCAGTTGCGAGCCACTGTTTGCGCACATCCGCATGACGTTTCCGGCATTGGGCGGGATCTCAGGCTGAACCAGTACGACATGAAACACACCCCAGTATCGCTCGCCGAGGTTGACACATAATCTGCCTACCCTGGAGATATGGCTCGAGTCGTTCTGTTCGCTTTGGTGGGTTTATTAACTCTGCCACTGCTGGCCAGCTGTGATCGAGACCGAGTTCCAGCGGAATACCGGAAGCAAATCACTCAGGCTGCCCGGGCCTGCCCAGAAGTCTCACCTCAACTATTGGCTGCACAAATCGCGCAGGAATCCGGTTGGGATTCCGAGGCAATTTCACCTCATGGTGCTGAAGGGCTTTCGCAGTTCATGCCCGAAACGTGGGATGCCTGGGGTACCGACGCCGACGGTGACGGTCAGGCGAATCCCTATTCGGCACATGATTCCATCAAGTCTCAAGCCCGCCTCATGTGTCACCTGATTGAACTCGCTCAGAAATCTGATGTACCCGGTGATCACATCGAACTCGCCTTAGCCGCCTACAACGCGGGATGGTCACCAGTACTGGAGTATGAGGGTATTCCGCCCTATACCGAGACAACCAACTACGTCTCCGAGATCAATGACCGCACTGAGCGATTCAAGTCTGAGTTCATCAGTCAAACGAGTTAACTAACTGCGTGTACGAAGCCAGTGCGCGACTGAATCAGCTCCACGCCGGCCACTCACTAATGCTCCTTGTATCGAAGGTGTATCCCTGTGGTCACCCACAACGAACAGCCCATCCCCTAGATCGATCGGCTTGCGAATCGAGAAAGGGACTGTCGCCGCTGGTAACGCGTGCTTGATCGGGTAGCAGGCAATGAGATCTAGTTCGTTTCTTGCCAATTGCAGTCCGGCTGCGGTGGCCCGGCGAGCCTGTTTTGCTGACTGATAATCCGGAAACTCCCCGACCGCCGTGGCCGCCACCAACGATGTCCCTGCCGGAGCATAACTACTCGCCGCGGCATTCATCACTGCGATATTCGCCAGTCCTTGTAGCCCAGTGCCGACTGTCAGAACCCGTCTTTCGCTTAACTCTTCCGGTGCGCTGAAGTACCAGGTCGTGAGGGAACGCATGGTGGCGGTCTCCAAACCTGGCAGTAACTTTTGCGCCACTGGAGCAGCAGTCGCGACCACAACAGCTGTCGCGCGCAGTGTCTCGTGTTCGGTCTCGACTTTTCCCGGCAACACGCTTTTGACTGAAGTACCAGTCCGAACGC
>JAOZTQ010000152.1 GCA_029939085.1 Candidatus Nanopelagicales bacterium | reverse complement strand
TCGGTAGCCCCTTCTTCGGTTACTGGCGCGACCAGAAGATGGTTGCCGAGGAAGTACTGAAGGTCCACATCAGCAGCTGCAGTCCCGGGATACACCAACCAGCCGTGCCGCATAGCCGGCACGCCTGTCCTAGTTGCCTCAGCGATTACACCTTTGCGGTAGTTGGCCAAGGCTACATATAACTGGGAGGCCTCGGCGAAAGCCTTACGTGACTCGGGGGTGTCATACACCTGAGGGTTGGAATCCGGATTATTAGTTTCGTGACTGCGCATGAGGACCGCGAGCGCCTGATACTCAGACCAGCGCTGGTTCAGTTCGGGCGGTCGCACGTAGTTCACAACAAACGCTGGCCCTTTGCCAAACGGGAAGCTGGTGTAGCCACCGATGTCGCTATGCCAGAGTGGGAACCCACTGACTCCGCCTGAGAGCGAACCAAGGATTGTGCTGGCCAGACCATCCTGATCCTTGAAGTTCACCATCTGGTCGCCATTCCACATCTGCGACACATTCGATTCGGAGCCGAGATAGGCGGAACGGAAAAATACCATGCAGTCCGGCTGCTCAGCGCGCTCACATCCAGTTCGAACGGTCTCAGCCCATAGTGCTGGCCAACGATTGTGCTGCTGTTCCGGGCTGCCAGTGTGAAGCACGCTATCCATGGGTAAGTACTCGGCAAAGTCAGCCATGAAGCCCGATGCCCCCACGCCCAACACTTCTTTAGCCACGATGTCTGCGTACCAATCCTTCGCTTCCGGATTAGTCAAATCCACCATTCCGACTCCGAATCCAGCAGTAGGTAGCGGATAGACATCGCCGCTGGCGTTCTTCACCAAATACCCAGACTTCTCGGCTTCCTTGTAGAGGCTTCTTACGGAGCTATTGGGGACTTCGGGAGAAAGGTAGGGATTCATATAGGTGACTACTCGGATGTCATCGTCCGCGAAGTCGGCAACCATCTTGTCCCAGTCGGGATAAGTCTCTTTGTTGAGTTGCCAGGTCCACCAGAGTTGCTTACCAAAGCTTGTTTTTCGTTGCCCGACCCAGTCCTGCAAAAAAACTCCCGAGATTTTGGTCCCAGCATCTTGCATTTCCTTGACCCTGGCCCGAACGACATCGGTTCCACCCTGCAACCCGACGATGGCGCCATCATTGACCCAACTTGCAGAGTCCGGGCGGCTGATTCCGGCAGAGCGGTCTGCAATTAGCTCGGCGGGACTAGCAGCGCCGAGTACTTCAGCGGTAAGGACATCATCGAAACTCTCCAAGGAAATTTGACCGGATTGCGTCATGTCGGCGATAGCAAACGAGCCCGACGCCTCATCATCGACGAGACTAAAAGATCGGTTGCCTTCGGTAACGTAGGTCGGTAGCGGTGCGTAAGTGGTGTCTAAACTGCCGCCAGCCCACTCACCAAAATCCACCACAACGGTCGCAGGTTGGTCACCCCGCCCGAGTCCCTGTTCCCGGACAAGAATGGGAAGTAACGAACCCGACAGATCAAATGGTCGGTACTGTTCACCAAATCCGTAAACGCCTTCATCGTCGTCACGACCCGAGGTGACCATCAGACTGTCGACTTCACCGCTAGAGCCCGCTCCCTTGGCTTCGAGCTTCATCTTCACAATGGCTACGGTGGGACTTTTTCGCTCTGTGGTCAGTGTCATTTCATAATCTGTCGAAGTCTCACCATCTGCTAAAGCTCCCGAGAGCGTGACTGAATTTCGCGAACTACTAGCGGATGTAATCGACTGGTCGGTGAGTTTCGTCGTTCGATCAACCTGTGCCCAAAAACTTCCCTTGAAATCTTCAAAATCAACGTTGTTGTTACTGGCAGCGGCAAAAGACGATCCGGGATCGCTGCGCCACACGACCTTCTGCCCGTCATCCTGTGTGATCGTCAGCGCTGCGGCCTCACCTCCGGTTAGCTCCACCAAAAAGTCACCAATCTCGTACTTACCAGCGGCACTGTCATCAACGGTCAGAGCACCGGGTGTCATGGGGTCGAGAACAAATTTCGGCATTTGCCATAACCTGAACGCCACTGCGGCAACAAACAACACAACTACCGCTAGCAGCACGATGAGAAACCACTTCAAAATCCGGCGCCACAGCGGCTTTTTCACTTTCGCTTCCGCCGATGGATCCTGCCCTGCAGCAGCCTCTGAGGTCGTTGTCGACATCCACTTACCTTCCCTCGCGTGTGTAATACCACGTCCAACTAGCTCGGCACCGATGAAAACCAGCAGCGCTGCTCGCAACTAGGCCGAATCAGCAGCAGTTATGAATATAGAGATTCACAGTCGGGGATTCACCAGATAGAGCAACCTGCTCTTACTCGCTACGGGCACGGGAAGGCGAGTCGTATCACCTTCGAATCCACTAGGTAAGAAAAACCTAAATCAAAGCATCGACGCATCAACCAGTACAGTCTTCATCTAGTCGACGATCTTTCAGGTGGCGATCCTGGCATCTCAAGATCGATGCCCTGTTGAACGTTGCGAGCCTCCGCCGAACGATTGCGAATGCATCGAAACCCCACATGACTTGTCGAGGTTGTGACTTCTTGTGGCGATCTCGCTGCAGGACGGTACCTCAAGCAATACTGCGGTGAGCACAGGTGGGAGCCGCCCTTTATGGTTTTGGCGAGACCTTCTTCGATAGTTTTTCCGGAGCATGCGCATCCAACGCCGGGCGCTGATTCCCAAGTAGTGCGTGTCCATTCCCAGACATTCCCCGTCATGTCTTGGAGACCGTAACCGTTCGTTGGGAAAGTCCCTACCGGCGAAGTTCCTCGCCAGCCCTCGGCACCGTGGTTGTCATACGGAAAATTTCCTTGCCACGAGTTCGCGTATAACCGCTCACCTTTATTGGCCTCTTCACCCCAGGAGTACGTCGCGCCCACAAGCCCGCCGCGCGCTGCCCATTCCCACTCTGCTTCGTCTGGCAATTCAGTCTGCGACCAGTCACAGTAGGCAAGCGCATCTCTGTAACTGACATGTACCACTGGATGTTCTTCAAAGCGCTCCGGCATGGGTGCTGCTGGACCCTGCGGAGCCTTCCAATAGGCACCTGGTATAAAACTCCACCACTGACTCCAGTCGTCCAGGGCAACTGGTCCACCGGTACCTACAAACACGACCGATCCACCGTGGGTTTCGGCATCCGTGGTGTACCCGGTCTCTGCTATAAACTCACGCCACTGCGCCACTGTTACGGGCGCTACGTCCCACGCACCGCCGTTGACGTCGAGTTCTCGCGTCGGGCCTTCTTCCGGATAGAAGCCATCGTCGCTACCCATGATGAGTCGGCCACTTGGAACCTCGACTTGCGTTCGTTCGTTCATAGTTGCCCTACCTCGCCTCGATCCGATTGGCCTGCCCCGAAAAGAAACGCGTAGCGACCCGCGCGTACCAGGGCAGCTTATGACCCTTTTCATGGAAACCCACATGCCCGCCACGTGGGGTCACGGCATGTCGTACTGGCGTGGTCCTTGCGAGAGCTGTCCAATCGACTGCCTCGTATGGAGCAGCAGGAATCATCGGGTCATCCACTGAGTGGATGACGAGTAATGGGACCGCTACCTTAGGCAGGAACTGACCGCTGGAGTTCACTTCGTAATACTCTCGCGCATCTCGCCAACCATTACGTCGCGAAGTGATGGCATCGTCGAAATCTTCGATTGACTTAGAGCGTCTGACGGCGTCTCGTTCCGATTCTGTCACGCGTGGTTGCCCATCCGGTCCGGGCTGTAAGACCTGCCGACGTAAACCTGCGAGAAGATATTTGTCGTAGGTACCGAAAGCTACCTGGCGAAGATGCTCAGAACCAACGACTAAATCCAGGGGGGCTGAGACTGCGACGGCGGCCGCAACAGGTGCACCCTGGAGCGGTTCACCAACCAACTTGATGGTGGCATTACCACCCAGTGAAAATCCCATCACAAAAACGAGTGGTTCGTTGTCCTGCTGTACCTCTGGTAGTGCTGCCAAATGATTCACTACTACTCTCAGATCCGCTGTCCTGCCGGCGTGATAGAGCTGCTTGCAGGTCTTCCACGACAACCCCGCACCGCGCAAGTCAATACGCGCAACGTGGAACCCAGCTTGAAGTAGCGCCCGCGCCGTTGCGCGCACATAATCCGACTCGGCACTTCCACCAAGCCCATGCACCAGCAAGACAATGCCTTCGTTGCGGGGCTCAATATTCTGTTGGATTTGCACAACCAAACTGTCACCGCTGCCATCGTCGAGTGCAACGGACTCACTGCGTTGCTGGCTCAACTGCGACAGGTCGTACTTCCGACGCACAATGCGGCTTCGGACAGTCTGCAAATGCCCTGATTGCCATCCCAAGGGCGCGGGGAACCCGCTATTGACGATGTCGGCCAC
>JAOZTQ010000151.1 GCA_029939085.1 Candidatus Nanopelagicales bacterium | reverse complement strand
GGGCCTAACGGTTCCGGTAAGAGCACTCTTCTTCATCTGCTACTTGGGCTACTGGAGCCGTATGCAGGAACTGTTGAGGTTTTCGGTCAGGAGCCGAGGGAAGCTTCGGACCAGTTAGGTTTTGTACCCCAGAGCTACCACGTTCCAGGCAGCGACTATCTGACAGTGCTTGAGTACGTAAAGCTGGGCAAGATTGGAAACCAATTCTTCTGGCGCTCACCTAAAGGGCTCGACCAGCAGTTGTCGGATGTGATTGAGGCTGTTGGTCTGGGGGGATATGAAAATCGAAGACTGCGGCATCTTTCCGGTGGGGAGCAGCAGCGCGCCGCTATCGCGCAGTCCTTGATGAACCAGCCAAAGACGCTGCTCATGGATGAACCGTTTGCGAGTCTCGACGTGAGACACCAGCAACGGCTCGCTGAGTTGATCCAGAGACTTCGCACGGACCGCTCGATCGGGTCCTTGGTGGTTGTGCACGATCTTAATCCGATACTTCCTTACCTCGATGGAGTCATTTACCTGCTTGACGGTCACGCTCACTACGCTCCGACGAGTGAGGCGGTTGATGAGGATCTGCTTACCCATCTTTATGGCTGCCCAGTCCAGGTCACTCGAACGGCGCAGGGTGACCTCTTCACCCGGGTAACTGGGCATACTCCATGATCGACTTACCCGCCGTGTCGTTTCAGGAAAACTGGCTTGAGGTTCTGAACGCAGATTTTATGCGGAAGGCCTTTATGGCCGGAATCGTAACTGCGGTTGCGTCAGGAGCAATTGGTTATTTCGTCATCTTGCGTCAACAGGCGTTCGCATCGCATGCATTGGCACACATCGGTTTTCCGGGTGCCACGGCCGCTATTCTTATCGGCATCCCCATCACGCTTGGCATGGTGACGTTTACAGTTGTGGGTGCTATAGCTATGGCACTCGCCGGCAACCGACTCAATGATCGCGATATCGCGACCGGGACTATCCTGGCTTTTGCGACAGGCCTTGGCCTGTTCTTCAGCAACATTGCCAGCACAGCTGCGGCCAATGTTACAAACGTACTTTTCGGTAACTTAGTGGCAGTGACAACGAGCCAATTAATCAGCTTCGCTGTTTTCTTGTGTTTGATTCTCCTGATAATTGCTGTCTGTTATCGACCGCTGCTATTTACCAGCATCAGTCCCGAAGTCGCTCAGGCACGCGGCCTGCACACTGGGAGGCTGAACCTCGTTTTCCTGGTGACACTTGCACTCACGATCACGATGGCGGTTCAGACGGTCGGCGTACTGCTGGTCTTCGCTCTGATCGTGACACCACCTGCCACCGCCCTTCTCCTAACCGCGCGGCCACTCCCAGCGCTTTTCCTCTCCATCGCGATCGGAACGCTGGCGGTCATTGGTGGGTTGGTGGTGTCGACAATGTTCAACCTTCCGCCGACTTTCTTTATCGTTTCCATCACGACTCTGCTCTGGATTATCGCGACTATTGCTCGCCCACAGAACGCCTGACGTCATCGAACTCGATAGGCCCTTGTCGTAACAAGGGCTCCGCAATGCGTGGTGGCAAGTTCGGTGCAGTCATCTGATGTGATAAGAATGAGACTCATTCTCATTAAGCAATGAGCAGTTTTCACTGCAGTCGATGACTATGGAGGAGCGATGGAAGAGCTCGACCTCGCCATTGTTGGCGCGGGACCCCAGGCACTGACCTTGTTGAGCTATATCGACGAGCATGGACCTAAGAACATGCTGGCTCGTACGAGGGTCTTCGATACCGCGGATTGGTTGGCAGCGTGGCATAGACAGTTCGCCACTTACAAGATTCCGATGCTGCGCTCTGCGTGTGTGCATCATCCAGACCCGGATCCGTATGGACTGATTCGATTCGCTCGACAGGAAGGACGCAGTGATGAGTTTTTCGGTCGGATTGGTCGACCGAGCACGGAACTATTCGCGGACTACTGCAACTCGCTATTAGATGAACGCGGATTGAGAGAGTTACGTACGCCGGCGAAGGTAACTGATGTTCGCCCGCTAGCTAGCGGTGGGGCCGAGATCGTGACAGCGGGTGGAACGTGGCGAGCTAAGCGAGTGGTACTCGCCACGAACCCGGTCCGTCCGGTCGTGCCGCCGTGGCTCGGTAATGCGTGGGCGCGGCACGGTAGAGAACCTGGTGCGATGCATTCGAAAGACTGGACCGCGGAACGACATGGCGAAGGTCCAGTTGTCGTTGTTGGTGGTGGCCTGACTGCTGCGCAAATCGCTGCGGCTCATGCCGAGGCAGGAGATCCGGTCACGTGGTTAACCCGGAGGTTGATAAAGGAAAGGGACCTAGATGTTGAGCCATTGTGGCTCGGGGAGCATCTAGGAAAATTTCATGCCGTGCCAGATCCGAAAGCTCGAGTATCGATGGCTCGTAAAGCGCGCGGTGGTGGCAGTATTCCAGCTCACGAACGAAACGAGTTATGTAGCCTGATCGACTCGGGAAAGATTGAGCATCTAAGTTCACCTGTTGACGGACTCCAACGCACAGGCGACGGATGGAAACTTACGGTTAGGCATCAGGGCCGGATAAAGGTGTTGCCTGCCGCCAACGTCATCTGCGCGACTGGGTCACGAACGCATGTGCGCTACGAATCGTTGTTGCGTCGCTGTCGCAGTGAGAGGCCGACGCGTCGAGCCGCAGGCCACCCGCATCTCAATCGCGATTTGAGCTGGTCTGATACTTCGATACATCTCATGGGGCCGCTCGCGCTCGCACAAGTCGGTCCAGCCTGCCGAACTGTTATCGGCGCACGCATCGCTTCCGAGCGCGTCGTCGAATCCTGGGGCGGCAATGTAAACAGGCAATACCCCGGACCTACATAATCAACGCTGAGGTGGACACTAAATTATCTGCCGAACTGTAGTGCTTTAGCGGTGAGTGCCTAGTGACTACACTCACTGTTTCGAGAGCCGCGTGAGCATGTCGCTCACTGCGCTACAAGCCGACTCGCAGGCACCGTGGACTGCGATGGTTTTACCGCTCGGATTCATAGCTTCACCGGCGAAAAATACTCGGCCGGCTACCGGCTTTGCCAGTTCCTTCGCGGAAGCTTTTCGTTGTGAGTACGAACCTTGAATAAATGGTTCCCTAGTCCAATCTTGAACGATGTGCTTGACGTAGTGCTGGGAAGCCTGACCATCAAAAATGTCATCTAGTTCTGCTAGGACGTACTTGAAGAGTTCATCGTCAGTCTGATGTGCGGTATATCGCTCGGCTCGGGCCCCCTGTGTGAACAACCCAAGGACATGGCGGTCGCTGTGTTTGCCCGCAGTGGCGTCGTAGTAGGAACATTCATTCATCAGATCGAGACGTAGTGGCTCTCCGATGTGCACAAAATCCGGGTAGAAGCGTCGCGAAAATTCGATGAAGACCTTAAGGCCACCAGGCATTTTCTCCTTCTTGATTTCCGCTTGCTTGTAGGCAGGCAGTGGCGGCTCGAAGCGAATCGTCTCGCGGTGAAGCATCGCTATCGGGACCGTCACTAGAACCGCGTCACCGACGTAGGTAAGCCCTGAATCGGTCGTTACGACAACTTCGCTATTGCGGTAGTCGATGCTGGCTACGGGATCATTGAAATGAATTTTCTTCAGCACACCTGGGGTGGCGAGAGTGTTGAGCGCATCGAACCAAGTTGAATCGGTGAACTTAAGATCAGTTGGCAATGGTACGAACCTGAGCCAGTTCCGCTCGCGAAGTTTCCCACCCTTCCACACGGAATGTGTCTGGGGTTTATCTGGAAAGGTGCGAAACCTTCGGTCTTTGCCGGCGAGTAGTTGCTTGAAGAATGGGGGTTTGGCGCCGATCCATTTATGGATCCATTCGGCCCCTAGATCGATCGGGAAGTCAGCAAAACCCTCAACTTTTCGCACGCGACCGCCGTACCTGGAGCTCGCCTCGAGTATCTCGAAATCGACTGATTCCCTTTCAAGTAGAAAGCCTGCCGAAAGACCTGCAGCACCAGCACCAACGATTAGAACCTTCTCAGTCCGATGCGTTTCGAGCGGATCTGGCACACCGGAAAGGCTACTCGATGCAGTCGCATTTCCAAGGCTTGAGATCTCATGACCTAGCTGAACGAATCTGACGTCACCCCGCTTCGGTGGGGTTATCGTCATTCCCGAATATCACCTCAGCCTCCCCGATCGACGGAAAAGTCCTCATGAGTGCTGAAATTCGGGCTCTTCGTCCGAGTTTGTGGTGGCCCATCGATCCCCAAGACCCCTGAGTACAGGTATCGTCTGACTAGCAACACTGTTGCCGGGGTTGTCAACACGGTTTTCACCGTGTCCCCGGGCCTCTAGCTCAACTGGCAGAGCTGCGGACTTTTAATCCGTAGGTTGCGGGTTCGAGTCCCGCGGGGCCTAC
>JAOZTQ010000011.1 GCA_029939085.1 Candidatus Nanopelagicales bacterium | reverse complement strand
ATGGTGCCCGACAACTTCGAAGATATTTCGGCGGTACTAGCGCTATATCGTCCCGGTCCCATGGGAGCCAACGCTCACAACGACTACGCCGATCGTAAAAATGGTCGTAAGCCAGTCGAGCCGATCCACCCCGAACTAGCTGAGCCGCTTGCTGACATTTTGGGTGATACCTACGGATTGATCGTCTACCAAGAGCAGGTTATGGCGATTGCTCAGCATCTGGCGGGTTACTCACTTGGCAAAGCGGACCTGTTGCGTCGGGCCATGGGCAAAAAGAAAAAGGAAATCCTTGATAAGGAATACGGTCCCTTCGCAGAAGGTATGAAAGCCAATGGGTACTCCGACGCGGCTATTCAGACTTTGTGGGACATCCTGGTTCCCTTTTCCGATTACGCGTTCAACAAGGCGCACACGGCCGGTTACGGACTAGTTGCTTACTGGACTGCTTACTTGAAGGCGAACTACCCGGCCGAGTACATGGCTGCCTTGTTGTCATCGGTTAAGGACGATAAAGATAAGTCGGCCATTTACTTGAGTGAGTGCCGCCGAATGGGAATTAAAGTTTTACCGCCAGATGTCAACGAATCGGATTCCGATTTCACGCCACGAGGCACTGACATTCGATTCGGTTTATCAGCAGTGCGAAATGTTGGTGAAAATGTCGTCTCATCTATCGTGGCGACGCGTCGGGGTCACGGTCGATTTGGTGATTTCGTAGATTTTCTGGATGCCGTTGAAATAGGTGTCTGCAACAAGCGCACAATTGAGTCATTGATCAAGGCCGGTGCCTTCGATTCGTTAGGGCATACGCGCAAAGGTCTGGTGACCGTTCACGAGCAGATTGTGGACGCGATGGTCGACTCCAAGCGCGCTGCGGCGGCCGGCCAATTTGATCTCTTTGCGGGCGATTCTGATGACAGTGCGGCCGCTGCGCTTCAAGTACTGCCTGAAATCCCGATGGCGGAATGGGATAAAGCCACCTTGCTTGGTGGTGAACGTCAGATGCTGGGTCTCTACGTGAGCGACCATCCATTAAACGGTGTCGAACATCTCCTCCGCAAGATGGTTGATTGTTCATTGGCCTCGCTATACGAAGATGAACGACCCTCGGGTCAGATGGTCACTATTGGTGGCTTGATTGCTTCGGTCCAGCGGAAGGTGACCCGCGAAAAGGGTCAGCCCTGGGCCCTCGTACAACTTGAAGATCTCGATGCTTCGGTTGAAATAGCGGTATACCCGCGGACCTACGGCCCCATCGCGGGTCAAATTGTCGAGGATCGAGTCGCGCTGTTCACAGTGCGCCTGGAACGCCGTGATGATGAGGCATTACGGATTGTGGCGCGTGAGGTCTCTTTCCCCGATTTAGCCGAGCAGGAGCACGGACCGGTCCGACTCACACTGCCGGTCGCCAAATGTGTGCCACCAGTCGTCGATCAACTCAAGGATGTCCTGGCGGATCACCCCGGAACTGTTGAAGTCCAGTTACATCTGGTCAACGATGGCCGAACCACTGTGCTCCGTCTAGACGATCGACTCAGAGTTTCGCCTGGACCCGCGCTCTACGGCGACCTTAAGGCCCTACTGGGTTCCGGGGTCTTGGGTTAGGCGCAATCAGGTGATGCAGTTGCGGTGCGGTTAGCCGCGACGGCCTTACCCACAGTTGGCAATGCCGGGTCTGCCCAAGCTGCCGAGACCTCACCATCGTTAGCTGTGACTTTAAGCTCAACGACTGCGGTATCAAGTGTCGTACCAGCCCAACAAGCTCGAACTTCATCAGCCTTCTCTAAATCTGCAGCCGAAACTGCCGAGCCTGGATCCGCTCCCTTAGGAGACAGGACAACGAGTTGACGTGAGTCATTTTCAACCCCACCCGTAGTACCGCGAACTTCGAAATATAGACCGTAGGTGTTTGGGGTCGGGAGTTCGACTTGGGTGACTGACTCGGTGATGGTCGCAGTGAATTCTTGCTCGCTATCTGGGCTATTTGTTTGGCGCGCTGTGACCAAACAGCCCTCACATTCGCCTGTGAACCGCAGTTCTACGACGGTGGTTCCTTCATCTGACTCCACGTCTTCTTTCTTGGGCGCTTCGGTTGGTGTGCCCTCAGTTGCTGACGGAGTTGGTGTCGGGCTAGGGGTCACCGGGGCCGCAGTGCCTCCACCGGTTTGGGCAAGCAGTATGGCTCCGATCGCGAATATGACGGCAAAGACGATCGCACCAATAATGAATGGGGTCCGAGACTCATGCATGTCTCTATTCTTACTTACTCGGGGCGATTGCGCGGCAGCACCGGTGACTAGCCCTATTTCAGTGGGTTATCGGAGCGATTCGGGCACCTAATGCGTCGATCAAATGTTGCGGCTGTACCTCCAGCTCAAGACCTCGACGGCCGGCAGAAACCATGACGGTGGGAAAGTGCAGGCACGATGTATCAATAATTACGGGGAGTCGTTTCTTCATCCCTAGCGGGCTGATTCCGCCAAGTCGATAACCACTTAATCGTTCGGCAGTAGCCGGAGCGGCCATCTCACCTCGCTTAACCCCTGCCGCGGCCGCTAGGGCGCGAAAGTTCAGTTGCCCATTGACGGGCAATAAAGCGACGGTTGGTTGATCTTGCAGTTCGGTGATCAGAGTTTTGAAGACCCTTCGACTATCAACCTTGAGTTTCTCAGCGGCCTCACTTCCGTAACTCTCTGAATCGGGATCATGCTGATAGGAATGCAGGGCGTAGGGAAAGCCGAGCTCACCAAGTGCGAGTGTGGCCGGCGTCGCAGACGCTGCTCGCTCTTGCTTTTTAGCTTTTTTCTTGGCCTGTTTCTTTGTTTCGGACTGCTTAGAGGTGCCGTCATCTTTGGATTTAGCAGTATTCATCGGCGGCTCACTTCGTGATTTGCGCTGTCCTTCGTAGACTAGGGGAGTGATCAGGCTTATTGACCTTCGAGGGAGCGATTGGGACGCATCCCAGGTAATACCTCGTGCCGGTCAAACTCCAGATGATGTATACGAGCAGGTTGTATCCATTGTGGATGACGTTGCGGAGCGAGGCTTTGACGCTGTCCAGGATTGGACTGAACGACTTGACGGAACGGTTCCTGAGAGTCTCCGAGTGCCAGGTGAGGTCCTAGCGGCATCTTGGGATGAACTATCGCCGTCAGTTCGTTCGGCGTTGGAGACGGCAGCTCAGCGGGTCCGAACGGTACATGAGCGGCAGCGGCCCGAAGAGATGGTGGTCGATGTCGTGCCCGGCGGCACGATTGGGCAGCGATGGATCCCGGTCAATCGAGTTGGGCTGTACGTTCCCGGTGGTCGAGCAGTTTATCCATCTAGTGTGATCATGAATGTGATCCCGGCCCAAGTAGCCGGTGTCGGGTCCCTAGCGGTAGTTTCACCACCCCAGGCAGATCATCACGGATGGCCGCACCCCGTTATTTTGGCTACATGTCAAATGCTGGGAGTCACCGAGGTTTATGCAGTTGGCGGTGCTCAGGCTGTGGCGTTATTGGCCTACGGAGCTCCGCTGCCTTCAGGGGCATGTGAGCCGGTTGATCTGATTACGGGTCCTGGCAATGTGTGGGTTACTGCGGCAAAACGAGCAGTCAGGGGTCGGGTCGGTATCGACTCTGAAGCCGGCCCAACCGAAGTTATGGTCATCGCAGATGACAGTGCAGATGCACACATTGTCGCCGCCGATCTAGTGAGCCAAGCGGAACATGATCCGCTTGCCGCTGCAGTCTTGGTCACGGATTCCGAGCGCCTCGCGAAGGCTGTTGGTCACGCGCTGGTAACTCAAGTAGCTGCAACGAAACACAGTGAGCGGATCGCTGCCGCGCTTACGGGTGAACAGAGTGCTGTGGTTTTGGTTGAAGATGTTGACGCGGCGGTCGAGGTCGCCAATAGCTATGGCGCGGAACATTTAGAAATCCAGACTCACGCTGCCGATGAGGTCGCTGCCCGGATCACAAATGCAGGCGCGATCTTCATAGGTGCGGAAAGTCCCGTATCGTTAGGTGACTACGCCGCAGGTTCGAATCACGTACTGCCCACTTCGGGGATGTCGGCCCACTCTTCAGGACTCGGCGTGCATACCTTCCTTCGCTCGGTTCAGACCATCAACTACAGTCGTGAAGCACTCGCTGGAATAGCAGATGCGGTGCAGATCCTCGCCGACGCCGAAGATCTCCCAGCACACGGAGCTGCTATTTCTGCCCGCTTCAACGCATCGGATGGCACTAACTGATGGAATCGCTACCGCTACGAGCGGAACTCTTGGGGGAGGAGCCATACGGCGCCCCTACCGATCGCGTTCCGGTGCGCCTGAACGTGAATGAAAACCCCTATCCGCCGCCGGAGGCAGTTGTACAAGCAATTGGTGAGCGCTTAGCCGAGGTAGCGATTTCGCTCAACCGATACCCAGATCGGGAAGTGAAGCGGCTGCGTTCGGCGCTCGCCAACTATGTGGGTCGAGGCATCACTGCATCG
This sequence comes from Candidatus Nanopelagicales bacterium, assembly GCA_029939085.1. GTDB lineage: Bacteria > Actinomycetota > Actinomycetes > S36-B12. Next base: position 10,997 of record JAOZTQ010000011.1, on the reverse strand, counting down.
CAGATTTGGCCGGCCAATGGCAGCAACGAGGTAATGCATCAACTCCTGGGCGCATTTGCCGGTCCAGGTCGCTCCATGTTGACGTTTTCGCCTTCCTATTCTATGTATCCGGTATACGCGCGCGACACAATGACGGTATTCCGATCAGAAGAGCGTGGATCGGATTTCAGTATTAATCTCGATGCCGCTGCTGCTGCGATTGCGGCAGATCCGCCAGCAGTGGTTATCGTTGCATCCCCTAATAATCCAACGGGAACTCCACTAAGTCGGAGCGAGGTTTTGTCACTGCATGACTTAGTGGCCCCGGCAGGAGTCCTGGTCATCGACGAGGCATATGCCGAGTTCGGCGATGGCACCTCGGCGTTGGATCTGATTGAAGACCTCGATCGTCTGGTGGTCGTGCGCACCTTAAGTAAAGCGTTCGGCTTGGCCGGGTTGCGCTTAGGTTATGCAGTTGCTTCGGCGGATGTGGTTGATGCCTTACGGATTGTTCGGTTGCCCTACCACCTGTCCACCACAACACAAGAGGCAGCGATCGCTGCTTTGGAGTTTTCGGACGATTTGCTCGCGCCAGTGGCAGAAGTTGTCAGGGAGCGCGATCAGTTGATGGTGTGGCTCTCGGAGCAGGGAATACCCTTTGCTCAGTCACAAGCTAACTATGTCTTGATCGGGCCGCTTGCTAATTCCGCTGAGATCTTTACCGGATTGCGAGATCGTGGCGTATTGATTCGTGAGACTCCGATACCTGGTTGCCTTCGGGTGAGCATTGGTACACCAGCAGAAAATGAGATCTTCCGGAAAGAGTTCGGCGAAATCGTCCATCGGACAGGAGCAGATTCATGAGCAGGACGGCATCAGTAGAGCGCGATACCAAAGAAAGCAAGGTGTCGATCCAGTTAGATCTTGATGGCACAGGTACTGCGCAAGTTGACACCGGCGTGCCGTTTTTTGACCACATGTTGGCGCAACTCGGTAAGCACGGGGGTTTCGATCTGTCAGTGCATACCGTCGGTGATCTCGAAGTTGATGCCCACCACACGGTTGAAGACACCTCACTGGCTCTGGGTCAGGCGCTTCGTGAGGCGTTAGGTGACAAGCAGGGTGTTCGCAGATACGGCGATTCACTAGTTCCGCTGGACGAAGCTCTGGTCCAGTCCGCCGTTGATCTTTCTGGTCGGCCTTATCTGGTCCATGAAGAGCCAGAGTTGGTCGAACTTATCGGCACCTATGACACAACATTGACCCGGCACATCTGGGAATCGATCGTTGCCACTGCCCAAATCACGTTGCACGTCAGGGTTTTGGCGGGCCGCAATGCTCATCACATCGTAGAGGCTCAGTTCAAATCAGTTGCTCGCTCGTTGCGCACTGCCGTACAGCTAGACGCGCGTGTGGTCGGGGTGCCTAGCACCAAGGGAACCTTAGGTGGCGCCTGAACCACGTGTGGTCGTATTCGACTACGGATTTGGAAATGTTCGCTCGTGCGAAAATTCGCTGATTCGAGCGGGCGCGGACGCGGTCATCAGCAGCGATATCGGTTCCGCTCGCGAGGCCGATGGGTTGGTAGTTCCAGGGGTTGGCGCATTCGCCGCGTGCATGGCAGGTTTGCGAAGTGCTGGTGGTGATCAAGTTGTCGCCGATCGCATCGCGATGGGTCGTCCGGTACTAGGTATCTGTGTCGGGATGCAGATTATGTTTGCCAATGGAGTTGAGCATGGTGTGGATACCGCAGGATTAGCTATGTGGCCGGGAACGGTTGAGCGGCTTTCTGCGCCGGTGTTACCGCATATGGGTTGGAACACGGTAGAAGTGCCATCGGGTAGTCAGCTTTTCTCCGGAGCTACTGACGACCGCTTCTACTTCGTTCATTCTTATGCCGTCCTTAACTGGTCAGGATCGGAGATTGCTCAGCGCACTACCGCTCAACATGGTGAAAATTTTGTGGCCGCAGTTGAGGATGGTCCGCTCTGGGCAACGCAGTTCCACCCGGAAAAGTCCGGCGCATCAGGTGCGCGACTTTTAAGCAATTGGATCGCCGAAATCTCGAAATAATCGATGTTCGTCGCTTATGCCGTCCGCTTTCGCTAGGGTCAGGGGCAGGCGTGAAGACGGAGGTAGCAGGCATGTCTAATCCGATGCCGGGTTGGTACCCAGATCCGGAGGCACCGGAACGGCAACGTTTCTGGGACGGCAACAAGTGGACGGAGGCTCGGGCATATCCCGTGGCTGGCGGTGACCCCAATATGCCGGGCGCTCAACAAAATGCTGCTGTGGCTGACGAGAAACGTAAATCGAACCCTTGGGTCGTGATTGCGTTAGTGGCGATTTTGGCGGCGCTACTGTTCTTTTTCGCTTGGTTCTTCCTGCTTCGGGATAGTGGCACGACTAGTGAACCCATTACCCCGCCAACTGCTCCAGTGCCTACACCGCAGGAGCCGACGGTCCCAGCACCACCAACTCCAGACCCACCGGTTCCACCTACTCCCACACCCGACGGGAGCTAACAGTTCGGTACGCGTAGGCTGACCACGTGAATGAGACTCTTACGCTTCTTCCGGCTGTCGACGTAGCAGGCGGGCGTGCTATTCGACTGGTACAAGGTGCGGCAGGTACTGAGACTGATTACGGCGATCCAATCGAGGCCGCAGAGCAGTGGCAAGAGCAAGGCGCTGAATGGATCCATCTTGTCGATCTCGATGCTGCCTTTGATCGCGGATCAAACCGTGAGCTACTCGCCAAGGTTGTGGGCCGACTAGATGTTGCGGTCGAATTAAGCGGTGGCATTAGAGATGACGAATCACTTACCGCAGCGCTGGCGACCGGATGTCGTCGCGTAAATCTTGGTACTGCAGCACTCGAGTCTCCGGAGTGGTGTGCCAAGGTCATCGCCGAGCACGGTGATCGGATCGCGGTGGGGCTCGACGTCCGGGGCACCACGCTTGCAGCCCGTGGTTGGACTCGTGATGGTGGGGAATTATTCGACACTTTGGCTCGTTTGGATGGCGAGGGCTGTGCCCGTTATGTGGTGACAGATGTGGCTCGAGACGGCACTCTCGAAGGCCCCAATTTGGAGCTGTTGCACTCGGTATGTGAAGCGACTGATCGGCCGGTTGTCGCTTCTGGAGGTGTTGGCAGTCTGGGTGATCTGCATTCGCTGGCGGAGCTCATTCCAGTCGGGCTCGAAGGCGCGATCATTGGTAAGGCCCTGTATTCGGGTGCATTTACCCTGCCGGAGGCGATCGTCGCAGCAGAACCGCGTCATAGTTACGTCCGGCCTCAGGATTTCAGCGGTACCGACTAGCTCGCTTTGCCGCCAGTGGGATAGGCGCTGACAGGTGCCGGATCTGTGATTCGGATGGCGATCGGCTTTCCCGTGCGCCGACCGCGGGCGATCATCATGCTTCGCAGAAAGGGATAGCGGAAACCGTATCTGCGTCGGATTAGGGCGCTCACTCGACGGACAACGCTGGGGTCGTCACTAACCTCTGCGGTGGCAGTGGACAGTCCGCCCTGAAGGCGACCGCGACCATCGCTAGGACCTAGTTCCACCGCCGAGTTTTGACGGATTCTCTTGACCTTGCCGGAGCCGCTGTGGGTCAAAACGTAGATCGCTTCACCCTCACGTGAAATCCACACACAAGTGCTCACACCAGTGCCATCGGCGCGGAAAGTTATAAGGGCCACGTGGCGAGCTGCGGCCAGTCGGTCGAGATCGGGGTTGCCCATAAATAGGTACCTTACGCCCCTTAGCCTAGATGTGTGCCGTTAGCCGTTCGTGTTATCCCGTGTCTCGATGTGGACGCCGGACGCGTCGTCAAAGGTGTCAACTTTCGAAACTTGCGGGACGCCGGTGATCCGGTGGAACTTGCTGCCCAGTACAGCGCAAGTGGAGCAGATGAGCTGATTTTCCTCGACATCACCGCAAGTTCAGGTGAGCGAGACACGATGTACGACGTCGTGTCTCGGACAGCTGCCGAAGTATTCATCCCGTTGACAGTGGGAGGCGGCGTTCGGAGCGTAGCTGACTTTGAACGATTACTTCGTGCCGGTGCAGACAAAGTGGGTGTCAATACAGCGGCGGTCGCTCGACCCGCCCTGATCTCCGAAGCAGCGAAGCGGTTCGGCTCACAGTGCGTCGTTGTATCGGTCGATGCTCGTCGTGCTCCGACCACGACTAGCGGTTTTGAGGTAACGACACATGGTGGCCGCCGCGGCACTGGTATTGATGCGCTTACCTGGTTACGGCAGGCTGCCGAGTTGGGTGCCGGGGAGGTCTTATTGAACTCCATGGATGCTGACGGCACCGAGAACGGATTTGATGAGGAGATGATTACGGCGGCTAGAGAACTAGTTGCGGTCCCCATCATTGCTAGTGGCGGCGCTGGCGCTGCGACGGACTTTCCGGTCGCGGTGGCTGCTGGCGCGGATGCGGTCTTGGCGGCCAGTGTTTTTCACTTTGGTGAAGTCAGTATCGATGAAGTGAAACGGGAACTTTCCAACGCCGGATATCCCGTACGACGTGTAGCCGCAGCCCGTTAGGCCAGCTCCACTCAGTTGTTATCTAGGTGGAGGTGATCTTGCTGGGACCCAGTCATGGCCTCACGAAATGCAGCCAAAGCTTCGTCGGAGCCTTCGTACTCGACTTTGGTTTCCCTTCGTCCCAGGGCGACGAGCACGAGTTCTCCAGGGCTGCCAGTGACGGTCACCATGGGATCGCCGCCCTTAGCTTTGTGTTGGGATTCTTGACCGTCGTTTCGAACGAGAGTGACACCACCGGGAACTCCGTTGAACCAGACTCGGCCTTGCAGTCGAAGTCGGTCCCAGATGAAGTCCTGCAGGTCACTGGGTAGTTCGCGAGGTTTCCAGTCGGCGCTTCCCCGACGGACATCTTCGTGGTGAACGTAGTACTCCAAAGTATTGAGTTGCCCGTCCATCCACGGGACTCGGAATGCCGACCAAATCGGTGGGCCATTCCTGACCAGTTTCACTAGTTTTTCGTAGTCCTGCGACGCTGCATCAGATTCGACTTTTTCTGTCCAAGCTGCCAGCGGACCACCCAGTCGACCGAAGGCCGTATCAGGGCGACCTTCACGGACTACGAGGTGAGCAGCCAGTTCCCGAGTGGTCCAATCTTCACATTGAGTCTGCTGTTTGGGACCAACGGAGCTTAGGAGATCGCAGAGTGCGGCTCGCTCATGTCGGGATAGATCTATGGCGGACACAACCACATCGTATGAAGTCACAAGGCAAAGGTCGAGCACCACCCCAGGTTTGGACGGCACAATAGAGATATGTCAGAGCAAAGTGAGTTGATGGGTCGAGCCAGGTTTGACGACAATGGCCTCATTCCGGCTGTCGCTCAGGATCACGAATCCGGTCAGGTACTTATGCTTGCATGGATGGACAGTGAGGCGCTGAAACATACCTTGGACACCGGACAGGCCACCTACTTCAGTCGCAGCCGTCAACAACAGTGGATCAAGGGTGAGACCTCTGGTAACACCCAACGGGTCCTCGCAGTCCGGCTCGACTGTGATGGCGATACTGTGCTCTTGTCTGTCGACCAGAAGGGTCCCGCGTGTCACACCGGACAACGCAGTTGTTTCGACAACGCGCCCGCTGTCGTACCGCATGAGGATCGGTCATGAGTAAGAACTACGGACCAGTTCAACCGGACGCCGCGGGCTTCGCTGCGATGGCAACTGAACGTCGTGTCATACCCGTTTTTCGGACCGTTTTAGCAGATGACCATACGCCGATCTCGCTGTATCGAGCGCTAGCAAAGGAGCGGCCTGGATCGTTTCTGCTGGAGTCGGCCGAAGCAGGAAAATCCTGGTCGCGTTATTCATTCGTCGGAGTTCGTAGTGCGGCCATGCTTACGGCTGATGATGGACAAGCCCGATGGATTGGCCAACCGCCGGCCGGAGTCCCGACAACCGGTCTTGCTGTAGAGGTTTTGCGAGACACCATCGCTGCTCTCGCGACCCCCGCCATCGAAGGTTTACCGCCGTTTACTTCAGGAATGGTTGGCTACCTTTCCTATGATGCAGTTCGGCGTTGGGAGCGCTTACCAGACGACAACCCTGATGAACTGGAGTTGCCTGAACTGGCAATGCTGTTGGCCACCGATGTCGCGGTCCTGGATCACATGCAAGGGACCGTTTGGCTGGTCGCGAATGCAATCAATTTCGATGGTGCTCCAGAACGTTCTGAGCAAGCCTACGCAGATGCGTTGAACCGGATAGACCGGATGACGACTGATTTGACGGCGCCCAGGTCGGTTCAGGCGGTCACAGTAGACGCGGCTGCCCAACCGGAATCTCGTTCACGTACTGAACCCGAAGATTATCTGGCATCGGTTGAATCGGCGCGTGAACACATCGAAGCAGGAGACGCGTTCCAGATTGTTTTGTCCCAGCGATTCGATGTCGAATGTCCCGCGAGCGCTCTGGACATTTATCGAGTACTTCGGACAAGTAACCCCAGTCCCTATATGTATCTCCTTCGGATCCCTCAGGTCGACGGGGCCGATCTGGAATCTGAAGTCGGGTTTGATGTTGTGGGGTGCTCACCGGAGGCTCTGGTGACAGTCCGAGACGGTCGGTGCATGATGCATCCGATCGCAGGCACTCGACCGCGAAGTGATGACCCAGAAGTGGATTCGGCTAACGCCGAAGAGCTTCTGGCGGATGAGAAAGAACGTGCGGAACACCTGATGTTGGTCGATCTGGGTCGAAATGATCTTGGCAGGGTGTGTGTCCCCGGATCCGTTGAAGTTGTCGAGTTCATGCAGATCGAACGGTATAGCCACGTTATGCATTTGGTTTCCACTGTCGTGGGAGAGCTAAACCCGGGGCAAACGGCGTACGACGTCCTGGCTGCAACGTTTCCAGCGGGGACACTATCTGGGGCGCCTAAAGTTCGGGCGATGGAAATCATTGATGAACTCGAACCGGTCAAACGAGGGCTCTACGGTGGGGCGGTTGGTTACTTTGATTTTGATGGTGGCTTAGACACCGCGATTGCTATTCGAACTGCCGTAATTCGGGACGGCATTGCCCACGTTCAGGCTGGTGCTGGCCTGGTCGCGGACTCGAATCCGCAACATGAGTTTGAGGAATGTCGCCACAAGGCGGCCGCAGTGCTGAAAGCTGTGGCTGTCGCCAGTACCATGGCATCAACGGAAGGGCTGCAGATACATGAGCACTAACCACGGAAACACTCCGGCGGCATGGACGGCCAGCATCGTCATCATGTTGGCATTCCTGATCGGGACGATTGCGGTAGTCATGGCGAACTGGCCATTGTTCTGGATAGGTGGTGTTGGTCTCGGTGTCGTCGGCATGGTCGCGGGCTGGGTCATGTCCATGATGGGTATGGGCAAAGCCCGAGCCTGACGGCTGGCGTGACAGATTCACCGGTCCGCGGCACCGTTCTAGTCGCAGAGGATGAACCAGCGATTGCCGATGTCGTCTCGATGTATCTACGCCGGGACGGCTTCGAGCCCGTGGTCGTTAACGATGGTGCCGCAGCGTTAACTGCGGTTGACGAGCATGCGCCTGTCGCGATCATCTTGGATGTCGGACTTCCTTCCATGGATGGAACCGAAGTATGTCGTCAACTAAGGGCCAACGGAGATTGGACGCCAGTTCTTTTCTGCACCGCGCGTGACGACGAGATTGACCGCGTACTTGGCTTAGAACTGGGCGGTGACGACTACATCACTAAGCCATTCAGTCCCAGAGAGCTTGTCGCCAGAGTCAAGGCCGCAGTTCGGCGAGCGACAGGTCCAGTCAAGGTGGCCGAAGTTGGCCGAGTGCGAGTCGATGCCGATGCGCGCCGTTGCTGGGTTGATGGCAATGAAATCGAACTGACGGCTACGGAATTTGATTTATTGAACTATCTGCTCGCTCGAACTGATCGGGTGGTTGCCCGAGGCGAATTGCTCGGTGAGATCTGGGGGTATCCAGAATCTGTTGGGACTAGAACAGTGGATGTTCACATCGCACAGTTAAGGGCCAAACTCGGTGAGGCAAGCCCCATTCATACGGTGCGCGGAGTTGGGTACACCATCCGTACGCCGGAATCAATGAGCTCTGAACACGGCGATGCCTAAATCTCGGAATCTCTTCAATAGTCTGACCGCCCGTATCGTAGGACTGACTGTTCTTGTTGCTGTTATCGCTACGGCTGTCACTGCTTCAATCGCATTTCCGCTAATCAGCCAGGGAGCCCAAGCTCAAGCGGAGTCAGAACTGAATCGAGTCGCGGACGTATCGCAAGCTGCCCTGCGATCACCGGTAGACACCGAAGCGGTTAACCGGCTGCGTGATGAACTGGAGACCGCGGGCATAACCGCGTACATCATTGGCGCTCGCTTGGCACCGGTCCCAGGCCTGGATTCGCAAGTACAAGAAGAAGTGTTGCGGGGGCGCTCCATCTCGGGCACCGCGAATGTATCGGGTTCCGATGTCATGGTTGCCGGTCGACCGTTGCAGGGCGGTCTGGGTTTGGTCTTACTTGCGCCGGCAGATGCGGGAGAACTGGCCGGAGACAATCTGAGGACTGTGCTCATCGCGCTGCTAGCTGGTCTAGTAGTTGCCGTAGTGATTGGCCTTTTGGCGGCACGACGCCTCACCCGGCCACTACGTCGGGCTGCAGAGGCTGCCGAGCGCATGTCCACTGGTGAGCGTGAAGTGCGACTCGAATCTGGTGGCCCCGAGGAGATATCGGATATCGCTATCTCGCTGAATCAACTCGGCGACTCACTGGCGCTGAGTGAGGGAAGGCAGCGCGATTTCCTACTCTCGGTTTCACACGAGTTGCGTACGCCACTAACCGCTATCCGTGGATATGCCGAAGCGCTTTCCGATGGTCTGACAGAGGATCCAGCCGAGGTAGGTAGTGCCGTTGTTGGTGAGACCAGAAGACTGGAACGACTCGTAGCGGATCTGCTTGACCTTGCCCGGTTAGGTGCCGTCGATATGTCGATCGAACTGACGGAAACGGATCTGGTGCAGTTAGTGCAACGAGCGGCACAAGCCTGGGTAGGACGCTTTGACCAGGCCGGGGTTGTTATGCGGGTTGAGGTTCCTGAAGACTCAGTTGTGGTGCGGGCGGACCAGGAACGAGTCCGTCAGATCCTAGATAACCTCATCGAAAATGCGCTTCGGATGACACCCGAGGGTCAACCTGTAGTTCTCGCGGTGACCATCGATGGTCAATACGGTGCTCTCTCGGTTCGGGATGGTGGTGTCGGATTGACCGAAGCGGATATGGCAGTCGCGTTCGAGCCGGCTGCGCTCTTCAGTCGCTACCAAGGGGTGCGAAAGGTCGGTACCGGCGTGGGCCTAGCCCTGGTAGGTCGGTTGGCGGACCGTATGTCGGGTGTTGCGCAGGTGTGGTCGGCACCGGAGGGCGGCGCAGCCTTTGGGGTGTGGCTGCCGTTGATGTCGACATCGCCCAGTGCCAGTCCGGAGTGAACAAATAGGTACCGCATCCGGACCCCGCCGTTGAGCTCTTGGTTCGGCTCGCTACTGTGAGGCCCACACGAGGCAGTAACGCAAACTTCCGGGAGGCCGCCGATGACGGTGCTGGACGATATCCTCGCGGGGGTTCGCGAGGATGTTGAACTGCGCATGGCTGAGGCCCCGCTCGACACCCTGAAAAACCAAGCGGCCGAACAAGATCGAGCACGCGACTGTATTTCCGCACTGCGAAATGGCGGCGTTCAAGTGATTGCGGAAGTCAAACGGGCAAGCCCAAGTGCCGGGGTTTTGGCTGACATTCCCGATCCTGCCGTATTGGCGCAGCGCTATGAGGCCGGTGGCGCCCACATGATTAGCGTTCTCACCGAGCAGAGAAGGTTTGATGGCTCGTTGGCCGATCTGGCCGCGGTCCGTGCGGCAGTCGATATCCCGGTATTGCGCAAGGACTTTGTGGTGACTTCCTATCAGTTGTGGGAAGCTCGCGCCTATGGCGCCGATGCAGTATTGCTGATTGTCGCGGCACTTGAACAAGATGCTCTGGTGAGTTTGATTGAACGGACCCGATCGCTGGGTATGACGCCTCTCGTGGAAGTGCATGACGTTTGGGAAGTTGAACGGGCCGTAGCAGCGGGTGCTGAACTCATTGGAGTGAATGCACGAAACCTCAAAACACTTGACGTCGATCCCGGAGTATTCGCTGCGGTTGCTCCGTCGATACCGCAAAACTGTCTCAAGGTAGCTGAATCGGGAATCAGAAGTACTCGGGATTTGCTCTTCTACGCGCATGAGGGTGCAGATGCGGTTTTGGTTGGGGAATCACTGGTCACCCAGGGTGATCCGGAAGCTGCGGTTCATGAACTGGTGACGGCAGGTGCGCACCCATCGCACGGAGGTTAGCGTGGGAGGTATGACTTCTCAGCCCGCAATCTCGGACAAGTTTGGTGATTACGGTGGCCGGTTTGTTCCTGAAGCACTCATACATGCCCTAGATGAACTCGCTGCGGAGTTTGATGCCGCGGTCAATGACCCACGCTTTATTGCCGATCTGAACGACCTGATGGTCAACTATGTGGGTAGACCCAGCCCACTAACGGAGGCACGCAGATTCGCTGCAGAATGTGGTGGTGCAACCGTGCTGTTGAAGCGTGAGGATCTCAACCACACTGGAAGTCACAAGATCAACAACGTGTTGGGTCAGTTGCTGTTAACCAAGCGCATGGGCAAAAAGCGGGTGATCGCGGAGACAGGTGCTGGTCAGCACGGCGTGGCGACTGCCACTGCGGCAGCGCTCATGGGGATCGAGTGCACGGTGTATATGGGCGAAGAAGACACCCGGAGGCAGGCACTCAATGTTGCGCGGATGAAGATCCTGGGAGCAGAAGTTGTCGCGGTGACGGCAGGGACCAGAACTCTCAAAGACGCTATCAACGAGGCGATGCGAGATTGGGTTACAAACGTCGAAGACACCCACTATGTTTTGGGCACAGTGACCGGACCCGCACCCTTCCC
>JAOZTQ010000150.1 GCA_029939085.1 Candidatus Nanopelagicales bacterium | reverse complement strand
GTGTTAGCGGCAGGCACTGCACGTGGTCAAGACTGGGACGGGCTTCGGTCTGGTGATGCCCCATGGCCGGTGCGTGAGCGACTTATAAAATCCGATCGAGTCTGGTTGCCGAAGTAGCAGACCGATTAGCTGAGGCAGGCAGCGCGCATCTAATCCGGATCAGGTGGCTTTGGTGGCGGGTCCGGTGGATCAGCGTTGTTTCTCGCCCGACCACCACCTCGAACAGGCATATTTGGATCGACGTCTGCAATCCGTCCGGTATGTCGTTGCTGATAAGCCCGCATCAAGATAGGTGTGCCAAGGCCGACGACGCCGCCGATCGTCAACGTGGTGGCAATCCAAGCGGGTGCCCCTAGAAGGGCCAAGGCCGCACTTCCCACGAGAACCAGGAGCAACCAGCGCAGTTCGTTTCCGTTGTACTTACTCGAGATCTTTGCGCCAATCCAAACACCTGGAAGTTGGCCCAGGAGCAGCGAAAACAGGACCGTTAGATCTACGTCGCCCAGACCAGCATGAGCGACGGCGCCAACGACAAGCATGGGAACTGCTTGCACGAGATCGGTTCCGACAAGTCTGCTCGGCAACATTGCAGGAAAGAGCAGCAGCAGGCTTGCCGCAATAAGGGTTCCTGAGCCGACCGATGTCAGTCCAACCAGGGTGCCGACGAAAAGACCAATAAATCCAGTCACAATAAGTCGCCGAAGTGACAGGTTGAGGTTCCCTGGAGCTCTGGCTTTTTTGAAACGAGGCAAGGTTAGCCGTAGCGTTGTGACGATAACGGCAACGAGAAGAACGCCGCCAATCATTTGCGTCAGTACAGTCTCGCCATGCGCATTGTCGATCAACCTGGTGAATAGCCAGGTACCAATCAGCACGCCAGGGACCGAACCCGTGCTGAGCGCCAACACAACCTTCAAATACGGCGTACGCTGACGCAGGTGAACCCATGCACCCACTGGCTTCATCAGGGCCGCCGACACGACATCGGTGGAGACGGCCACAGAAGCCGGGACGTTAAACAGCAAAAGGAGCATTGGCGTTACGATCGCGGCCCCACCGAGGCCAGTAAGGCCCACAATGGTGCCGGCGAAAACGCCGCCCATCGTCAGCAACGGATCAATCGTCACTTGGTCAGTGTGCCCCAGGTTGGCCGGCCATGGGGGCTGACTCACCGAGATATAGAACACTTTATGTTCTATTTGGAAAAATGGACCTGAAATCGCAAATTTCGGAATACCTCGACCACCTGGCCGTGGAACGGGGCGCTTCGAGCAACACTCTGGATGGTTATCGGTCAGATTTGGCCCGTTACCGTCAGTTCTGTGTCGCTGCATCGGTTACCGAACTGTCTCAAGTAGATGCTGGTCTAGTCGGTGACTTCCTGATGGCACTGCGATCAGGAGCGGATGGCGGAAGTGAACTTTCGGAGGCGTCATCGGCGCGAGCCTTGGTTGCCGTCCGAGGACTCCACGCTTTCGCATTGCGGGAAAGATGGGTCCCGGTTGATGTAGCTCGTGAAGTGAACCCACCGGCCGTCCCTGAGCGTTTACCCGAGGCCATCACTGTGACGGAAGTGCTTGCTGTACTTGATGCGCCACCGAAAGACACACCTGCAGGACTTCGAAGTCGCGCGCTACTTGAGTTGCTCTACGGGTCAGGTTGTCGGGTTTCCGAAGCGGTTGGCACTGACATTGACGATATCGATCTGGTGGAAAATACGTTAGTTGTCACTGGTAAAGGCAACAAACAGCGAATGGTGCCAATCGGAAGCCATACCGTTGCCGCGGTGCAGGACTACCTCGTGCGAGCTCGTCCCGCGGCAGCAGTAAAGGGGCGTGGCTCGCCAGCACTTTTCCTCAATGCCAGAGGTGGTCGGTTGAGCCGCCAATCGGCCTGGAGCGCAATCCGAAGTGCGGGTGAGATCGCCGGAATCTCTGATTTGCATCCACACACGATGCGGCACTCCTTTGCAACACATCTATTGCAGGGTGGCGCGGATATTCGGGTGGTTCAGGAGCTGTTGGGTCATGCGTCTGTGACAACAACGCAGATTTACACCAAGGTCACCATAGATCACCTCCGTGAGGTTTACGTGGGGACGCATCCTCGCGGCAGATGACTGGTGGCGCTGCCAGGTACAGAACCAAGTGTGGGTTACCTTCGACAGGTGTCAGAAACGAATGCAGCGACTATGGCGTCCAAAGCCATGTCACAGCTGGACACTAGCGACGAGTCACAGGCGGGTGCCATGACCGATCCAGCAACTGACGGCCGATTTGAGGTTCGACTTGAGTCGTTTACCGGGCCCTTTGACTTGCTGCTGTCGTTGATAGCGAAACATCGGCTCGAAGTAACTGAGTTGGCTTTGGCGCAAGTCACAGATGATTTTGTCTCGCACCTTCAGGCCCAGGGAGAGGTTTGGGATCTAGACGAGACCACCGAATTCCTGGTGATCGCTGCAGTTCTACTCGACCTCAAAGCTGCGCGACTGCTTCCCGGGGAAACCGTAGAAGATCCCGAAGATCTAGCTTTGCTGGAAGCACGCGATTTACTTTTTGCTCGGGTGCTTCAATATCGCGCTTTCAAGGATGCTTCGGAGTTCTTCGGAACTCTGCTGTATGCCGCTCCGCCACGGATCCCACGCGAGGTGGGTTTAGATCCTGAACACCACAGTCTGTTGCCCGAAGTCACCATTACTCAGACCCCCGAGCGATTCGCCCAACTTGCGGTCCGAGCCCTGACACCGAGAGCGCCAGATGAGGTAGGGGTCGCGCATATCCATGCACCCGCTGTGAGTGTGCGAGAGCAAGCGGTTGTGGTGGTCACCCGGTTGCGTTCTGAGCAGCAAATGAGTTTCCGATCGCTGGTTTCCGATGCCGGAGAACTTCCTTATGTCGTGGCTCGGTTCCTTGCTTTGCTGGAGCTATTTCGTGAGGGTGCTGTGTCGTTTGAGCAGGCCGCGCCTTTGGCGGATCTGATGATTAAGTGGACTGGTACCGATGATGGGGCAGTCGCAGTGACTGATGAGTTCGATGAGGACGACGAGTACAACAGCGATGCTGATTCTCAGTCCGAGGAGGAGGCGCTTCGTGAGTAATCAACGGGAGCAACTGCAGCAGCTTGATAGTGAGCCGCAAGTCGAGGAACAGGTAGTTGATGTGACAGATTCTGAAATGACGTCGCAAAGTGAGATCGAAGACACCGTCGAGTTGGGTGCGCCCTCGTTGGCGGCGGCGTTAGAGGCGCTGCTACTCATTTCTGAAGAACCGCTCACTCCATTGGCACTTGCTGAACTGGTGGGCAAGCCGCAACCGGAAGTCGAGCAGCAGCTGTTGGATCTTGCCGAACAGTATGTTTCAGAAGGCCGAGGTTTTGAACTGCGAGATACCGATGCGGGTTGGCGGTTTTACACTTCAGCACAGTGTCAGGACCTTGTGACTCGCTTTGTGACCGACGGACGTCAGGCCAAGTTATCGCAAGCAGCCTTAGAGACGTTGGCTATTGTTGCCTACCGTCAGCCGGTCACCCGATCACAAGTCGGAGCGGTGCGAGGAGTAAATCCTGACGGGGTGCTGAAGACGCTGGTCGCGCGTGGTCTGATCGAGGAGTCTGCCGAACAGGATTCGATAACGCATTTCGAGACGACTACATATTTCCTAGACCGTATGGGTATCGCATCTTTAGCGGAACTTCCTCCTATTGCCGAGCATCTACCCGATCTGGATAGTCTGGATGACTTACTGGATTGAGAGTTATGCAGAGCGAGTCAACAGGCGAACGACTACAAAAGGTTTTGGCCCGCGCTGGTATCGGTAGTCGTAGGGCCTGCGAGATCCTCATTGGGCAACAGCGTGTCAGCGTGAATGGCAAAGTTGTGCGACAGCAAGGCTTACGAGTACAGCCAGGTGATGAAATTCGCATTGACGGGAATCTTGTGCCAACTGATTCCGAACTTGTGGTCATGATGCTGAATAAGCCGTTCGGCATGGTGACATCAATGTCGGATGAGCGGGGCCGGAGTTGTGTTGGTGACCTGGTGGCGGATCAGCCTGAACGGCTCTTTCATGTGGGTCGATTAGACGCAGAGACGACCGGCTTATTGTTGCTGACTAATGATGGGGCACTGGCGGAACTGGTTACGCACCCACGACATGAGGTGAGCAAGGTTTACCGTGCAACGGTCCCAGGACCAGTTCCGGCTTCGGTCGGCCGCAAGCTGAGGCGCGGTGTTGAGCTGGCGGATGGGGAAATATCCGCCGACGATTTCCGAGTGGTTTCGGAGCATGGCGACAAGTCGATTGTCGAGATTCGGCTGCACTCGGGTCGAAACCGAATCGTGAGACGTATGCTCGCTGAGGTGGGTCACCCAGTACAGGATCTGGTGAGAACTCAGTTGGGACCGTTGCGGTTGGCAGGCCTCAAACCAGGCGTGCTTAGGGAACTTCGTGAAGATGAGGTGAG
>JAOZTQ010000149.1 GCA_029939085.1 Candidatus Nanopelagicales bacterium | reverse complement strand
GCCACCCAGTCCAACTGATCGGCAAGTGACATGGGATCAGTCTCAAGTGCTGTTAACACATCTGCCCAGCGTCGCAGTACATCAGCAGTCTGCTCATCTCGTTCTAAGCCCATGGTCTCGCTGACGTGCTTCTCAGCTTGTTCGTGGAACTCCCACTGCAACTCGACTGCGGTTAGTTTGCGTCCGTCGCGCAGTTCGATGCGGTAGTTGAGCTCAGGATCGTGCGATACCGCATGCAGTGCGGTGACGGGATGTTCCGGCATCAGACCCTCGGCGACGATACCCGCTTCTAGCGCTGACAACACCAGTGCGGTGGTTCCCATCTTCAAGTAGGTCGCGATCTCAGACAGATTTGCATCGCCGACGATGACATGTAGCCGTCGATACAGTTCTGGATCCGCATGTGGTTCATCGCGGGTATTAATGATGGGGCGCTTGATGGTCGTCTCTAAACCGACCTCGACTTCGAAGAAATCGGCACGCTGCGATAGCTGAAAAGCGCTACGCGAGCCGTCCTGCCCGATACCGACCCGACCTGCACCGGTTATCACCTGACGCGATACAAAGAACGGGGTTAGTGCGGTAACGATGTCACCGAAGCTAGTTTGGCGGTCCAGCAGATAATTCTCGTGTGTGCCGTAGGAGGCACCCTTATTGTCGGTGTTGTTCTTGTACAACTGAAGTGGGAAACCGCCCGGCAACGCGGCTGCCATAGCTGCCGCCTTTGCCATAACCCGTTCACCGGCTTTATCCCACAACACGGCATCGCGGGGTGAGGTCACCTCTGGTGTCGAGTACTCAGGGTGGGCATGATCCACATAGAGTCGTGCCCCATTGGTCAAAATAACGTTGGCAAGTCCAAGGTCCTCATCGGTCAACTGCGAGGGATCGGCATCTGCGCGCGATTGATCGAATCCTCGAGCGTCCCTCAGTGGACTCTCTTCGTCGTAATCCCAGCGTGCGCGTGACTGACGATCCCCCAACACTTCGACCGCGTAGGCATTGACGACCTGACTCGAAGCCATCATGGCGTTCACATGGGGCTTCCCGGGTACTGAGACACCATATTCCGTCTCGATACCCATAAGGCGGCGCACTGACATAGCAAAAGCCTAACCCCTGATCGATGCAGTTACGGGCTGGCACGCTCCAGAAGGCGTCGTTACAGCTCGGCCTTCTCGAGCTCCTCCATGTCCTCCAACCTGACGCCCTTGGTTTCCTTGACGTACTTCAACACATAGAAGAAGGAGACCAAAGCGAAGGTTGTGAAGATGCCGTAGGCCAGACCCAGTGAAACCCCGGCCAGGCTTGGGAAGAATTCCGAGACCAAGAAGTTAGCCAACCAGTTCGCCATAACGCCAACCGACATTGCGGCAGCACGCATCTTATTCGGGAACATCTCACCCAACAGAACCCAAATAATCGGTCCCCAGGTAGCTGCGAAGAATGCGACATAGAGGTTTAACATCACCACTGCTGCCGTAGCGCTACTGCCCTCAAGTAACGGATTACCCAGATCCGCAGCTATCGAGCAGCCATCCTGACCACCCGCATTGATGATGGCGTCGGTGCATTGTGGTGCCGTCTGGAAGATGATCGTGAGGATACCCAGCGTGATAAACATTCCGATGGAACCGATGAGCAGCAACGGCTTACGTCCCACGCGGTCGATGAGGGCGATAGCTACCAGCGTAAAGATCACGTTCACAACCGAGATGATGGTTGACGTGAGGAATGCTTCGGTCTCGGGGAATCCGACCGCTGTCCAAATGAGGTTCGAGTAGTAGAACACTGCATTGATGCCAGCGAGTTGCTGCAAGGCTGCCAGGATGATGCCGATCCATACAATCGGTTTCAGACCAAATGAGCGACCCTTGATATCGGACAAACTCATTTTGTGTTCGCCTGCTAGGGATTGCTCGATCGCCTGAAGGCGACCACTGACGTCTTCGTCGTAGATCTGCTCAAGCGTGGCTCGGGCTTCTTCATCACGATCTTTAGCAACGAGATAACGCGGTGATTCCGGCAAGGTCAGGGACAGCACCCAGAAGATGACAGATGGAACAATCATGCACAGGAACATCCACTGCCAGGCGTCGAGTCCTAGAGCTAACTCATTGTTTGCCGATACCGCGGGCACCACCGGGTTACCCTCAACGGCCGGTGGATTATCGGGAACGATATTGATGATGATCTGGTTGACTACCTGGGTCGCGAAGATACCGGTGACGATTGCCAACTGAAATAGTGAGGACAGTCGGCCACGCAGATGTGCGGGAGCAATTTCGGTGATGTACATCGGCGATACAACCGCAGCAAGACCGATAGCAAAGCCGCCCAGCAACCGCCAGAACATGAAGTCTAAGAGCGCAAACGGTAATGCTTGTCCGATGCCTGCGACGAGGAACAGAATCGCGGCCGTAACCATGACTTTTTTCCGGCCAAACTTGTCGGTTAGTTGTCCACCGATGAAGGCACCAGCTGCTGAACCGAGTAAGGCGATGGCAACTGTGAATCCTTGTAGCGTCTCACTGCTGATTTGGAACTCGTAGAAAACTGCCTTGTTGGCCCCGTTGATCACGGAACTGTCGTATCCGAATAGGAATCCGCCTAGGGCCGCGATCGCTGCGATGTAGACGACTCGGCCGGTATGAACTGCCGGGTTTGCGGTCCTGGTGTCGGAGCCTCCTGATGAGCCTGAATCCGAATCTTGTGCCATGACAGCCTCCCTGATTAGCGCAGCATGTCGATGATTGGAAAGTAGTCCTTCAAGATCAAGGAGGCGCGCTGAAACTGCAGAATGACTTCGGACAAATGGGACAGTCGGCGTGGAACCTAGGTAATGGACGTCAACAATGCCGACCCGTGGTTACAGGTATTGACCGGTGTTCGCGACCGTATCGATGGATCGTCCCTGATCGTCGCCTTCCTTGCCACTCACCAAGGTGCGAATGAAGACAATCCGTTCACCCTTCTTACCGGAGATCCGTGCCCAGTCATCGGGGTTGGTGGTATTGGGAAGGTCTTCGTTTTCACGGAACTCATCAACGCATGCAGCCAATAGATGTTGGACCCGCAAACCTCGCTGACCAGTATCGAGCAAGTCTTTGATAGCCATCTTCTTGGCTCGAGCGACGATATTTTCGATCATGGCGCCAGAGTTGAAGTCTTTGAAGTACAAAACCTCTTTGTCGCCATTCGCATAGGTCACCTCGAGGAACCTATTCTCATCCGCCTCGGAGTACATCCGCTCTACTGCTGCGGTGATCATGGCCGCACAAGTCGATGCCGGATCGCCGCCATTTGCAGCTAGATCGTCTTCGTGAAGCGGTAGTTCGGGTACTAAGTACTTGCCGAAGATATCGGCTGCAGCTTGCGCGTCTGGCCGCTCGATTTTGATTTTGACGTCCAAGCGTCCGGGACGAAGGATCGCGGGATCGATCATGTCCTCACGGTTTGACGCTCCGATCACGATGACGTGTTCCAGACCTTCGACACCATCGATCTCACTCAGTAGTTGCGGGACGATCGTGTTCTCGACATCGCTGGACACCCCACTACCGCGGGTACGGAAGAGGGAATCCATCTCATCAAAGAAGACTATGACGGGCATACCTTCACTGGCCTTTTCGCGGGCCCGCTGGAATACCAGTCGGATGTGACGTTCGGTTTCGCCGACGTACTTATTGAGAAGTTCGGGACCTTTGATGTTGAGGAAGTAGGACCGCGCATCGTCCCGTCCCTCAACTTCGGCAACCTTTTTTGCCAGTGAGCTGGCCACAGCTTTGGCGATCAGCGTCTTCCCGCACCCCGGCGGACCATATAGCAAGATGCCTTTGGGAGCGGCTAACTGATGTTCCGCGAACAAGCCGGCGTGCAGGAAAGGAAGTTCGACGGCATCCCTGATCATTTCTATTTGATCGCCCAGACCACCGATGTTGTCGTAACCAACATCCGGAATCTCTTCAAGGACTAGTTCCTCGACCTCGGCTTTCGGAATCTTTTCCAGTACATACGCTGATCTCGGATCGAGGAGAAGTGAGTCACCTGCCCGAAGCTTCTCTTCGTGCAGTGGCTCGGCCAGTCGGACAACTTTTTCATCATCAGTTCGTCCGATAACCAGAACACGATCCGGATCTAAGCGTTCTTTGAACATGACGACTTCGCCTGCTCGCTCATATTCGCGGACACCGATGATATTCATCGAATCGTTCAGCATGACCTCTTGGCCGGGGAGAAGGTCGGATACGTCAACGGCCGGACTGGTAATCACCCGCATTTTCCGTCCGGAGGAAATGATGTCCACCGTGCCGTCATCGTTCAGTTGCACGAAAGTCCCAAAGCCCGAAGGCGGCTCGGCAAGTCGATCGACTTCCTCCTTCAGTTGCACAATCTGTTCACGAGCCTCACGCAAAGTATTGGCCATGCGCTGATTGTGGGACTGGCAGGCGGCGAGATCGCGCCGTAGCTGCGCAGGTCCTGAGGGCGAGTTTCCGTGATCGCTGGGACCCTGAT
>JAOZTQ010000148.1 GCA_029939085.1 Candidatus Nanopelagicales bacterium | reverse complement strand
GAAAGTTCATCCGATGCCGCCCTAGCACCAACGGCGATAGTTCGGCTGTGGGTCACTAGCCACTCAGCCACTCCCTCAGGGTCACCACTGGCGTATCCCCGGATAGCCGCAACATATTTGTTCCGGCCCAAGGTGCGTAGACCTGCTTCGGGAAAACACCAACCGTCTGGATCGACACCCTTAGCGCGCAATATCAATCTGGTACTCGCACGAGCCACAGTTCCTGATTCCGTCGCAAATGGGCGAATGGCAGCAAGTTCCGCATGGACGACACCCGCCAAAACAACAGCCGGAGCAGCGGTAGTGGCGGTCAAGAGCTGAGATAGCCCCTGAAGCCTCATTGCCACCTGCTCGACCGGCACAGCGTCGCCAATACGTAACGGGTCCGCGAGTTCTTCGCTGCTTCTCGGTCGGCCAAGTTGCTCCTCGGGAACAGAACCCACTGCAACAACGGCATGCAGCCTGGCAATGGCCTGCAGCGGCGCAGATGTCACAAGTTCCGCACTGCCAGGTATCTCGGCGTACATTGCGAGCGTTCGCATAGCCGTTAGACCCATAGGAGAATCTTCAACCGCACCCGTTCGCAATGAGTCCAGCAATACCTCCGCACCCTCGAATGCGGCATTACACCAGGCACCAACAACCGTGGACTCCGCCGCCAATGCAGTGCTTTTGCGTCTTGCAGCCCGATCCCACAGCAGTTCGTCGACAGCAGTCCTGGCCTCGTCTGCCGCATCAGCCACTCCGGGCAACGAGTTCAGAGCAGCCAGTGGGTCGTTCGACATAACGTAACGGTAGCGGTGGTGCCTAACCCCGACTGAACTGCGTGAACCTCAGCGCGCGAGATCATCAGTGACAGCTGACGCCAACACATAGGCCGCATGAGTGCCCAAAGAGGTGAGTAAGACATCTTTCGGCCAACGCCATGGCGGCGGAGTTCCACCGAGAATGGGGAACATACTGAACGTAACCGTGAGTAAAGCTCCGCCAAAAAGCAGTGTTGCCGTGGGTTCGGTGTAGCGGTGCCGGAGTATCACATGAGCCACGCCAAACATAGATCCGTAACCCCAACGCAGCGCTATCGCGATCTCGCCTGGTCGACTCCGCAAAGCTTCCGGAAAGTGCAGCACTGAAGCGACAATCTGACCCGGCACCACGGTGTCGTCGTAGTCAAGACCCTGATGAGATGCCATACCCCGCACATCAGTTCCATCGGCTAGACGGCCCGCACCACGCGAACGACCTTTCCTTAACTGGCGTTCAGCCCAGTAGGAGATTGTCATTGCCATTGTTCCGACCGCACCAGCTAAAACACCACGTAACGGCCACGGATAGTGCGGGGGTCTATCGGGATGAGATCTACGTCGCATGAGCCTACGATGAACCACCACGGCCTTCGTTGCTCGTCAATCCAAGATCTAAACCCGGGTTGATTCAGTGGCGAAATTTGTGGAAATCACTTTGATGTTGCCGCTAGCGCCCCGAGCCCAGCTGCACGTGACACCCAGCAAAGGTCCTTAAATGCGCGAGAGCACACGGTAATCTCTGAGGAACTTATCGGCCTCAGGAGGGCACGTTGTCAGAGGAAGCCTTAGAGAATTTGCTGCACGAAGATCGCACTTTCCCTCCGGATCCGGATTTTGCGGCGGCGGCTAACCTTTCCGCATCCGCCTACGAAGCGGCCACAGAAGATCGACTCGACTTCTGGGATCAGCAGGCCCAACGCCTGAGCTGGGACCAAACCTGGAATCAGACGCTGGACTGGAGTGCGGCTCCTTTCGCCAAATGGTTCGTGGGCGGAAAGCTCAACGCGTCGGTGAACTGTTTGGATCGTCACGTCTCTGCCGGTTACGGCGATCAGACCGCTCTAATCTTTGAGGCGGAATCCGGCGACAGTCGCCACATCAGTTACCGCGAACTGCTGGAAGACGTCTGTCGAGCGGCAAACGCCTTAGAAGCCCTCGGGATCGAAGCGGGCGACCGAGTCGCCATATACATGCCGATGATTCCGGAGGCCGTAGTTGCCATGCTCGCCTGCGCGCGTATCGGTGCACCTCATTCGGTTGTGTTCGCCGGTTTCTCTGCAGAGGCACTTCGCAGCCGCATCGATGACGCAGCCGCAAAATTAGTGATAACAGCCGACGGACAGTTTCGGCGAGGTGGCGCCATGCCACTAAAGCCAGCCGTTGACGAAGCCGTATCGCAGGCCGAGTCGGTCGAGAACGTGCTTGTAGTCCGACGCACTGGTAGCGAAGTCGAGTGGAGCGAACGCGATGTCTGGTGGCATGACGTTGTCGCTTCCGCCAGTCCCGAACACACCCCGGAGGCATTTGATGCCGAGCACCCGCTGTTCATCCTTTACACGTCGGGGACGACCGGGAAACCAAAGGGCATTTTGCACACCACCGGTGGCTATCTGACACAAGCTGCGTTTACCCATTGGGCCGTATTTGACCTCAAGCCCGAAAGTGATGTCTATTGGTGCACCGCCGATATCGGTTGGGTTACCGGACACTCGTATATCGTCTACGGCCCACTGGCCAACCGAGCCACTCAGGTGATCTACGAAGGAACTCCGGACTCACCTCACCGTGGTCGGTTTTGGGAAATAGTCGAGCGGCACCAGGTAAGTATTCTCTACACGGCCCCAACCGCCATCCGTACTTTCATGAAGTGGGGTGACGAACATCCCAAAGCCTTCAACCTCTCGACTCTGAGACTCCTCGGTTCGGTCGGGGAACCAATCAACCCAGAAGCTTGGATGTGGTATCGCAGCATCATTGGCAACGATCTTTGCCCAATCGTGGATACCTGGTGGCAAACCGAAACGGGTGCAATCATGATTTCGCCACTTCCTGGTGTGACCGAAGCTAAACCTGGATCTGCGATGCGGCCGATACCCGGTATTTCAGCTGAAGTCGTCGATGATGATGGCAACGCAGTCGAGCCGGGCGGTGGCGGATATCTGGTTCTTGATCAACCGTGGCCCAGTATGTTGCGCGGGATTTGGGGTGACGATGAGAGATTCGTCGATACCTACTGGTCCCGCTTCCCAGGACGCTATTTCGCTGGCGACGGCGCCAAACTCGATAAGGATGGCGCCATCTGGCTCTTAGGGCGCGTAGATGACGTCATGAATGTCTCAGGTCATCGAATCTCAACGACAGAGGTCGAGTCTGCACTCGTGTCGCACCACAAGGTGGCCGAGGCTGCAGTTGTGGGGGCTACCGACGATACGACGGGCCAAGGAATCGTTTCATTCGTGATTCTTCGTGGCAGTAGCGCAGAAGACGACGGACTAGTGGACGAGCTTCGGGCACATGTGGCCACGGAAATCGGCCCAATCGCAAAGCCCCGTCAGATCTTGGTGGTGGCAGAACTACCCAAGACCCGTTCCGGGAAGATCATGCGGCGCTTACTGCGAGATGTAGCGGAGAACCGGTCACTCGGCGACGTCACCACTTTGGCTGATCCCACGGTCATGAATCTCATCGCAGACGGATTAGCTCAGGGCGCGAGCGACTGAACGGGCGGGACCAGCCTCGCTAGACCTTTAGTGACTGCGGAGTTGGTAGATGCCGTGGCTTGTCATGACGACATCGTCATTCTCATCCCGAACTTCGATGTCCATCGTGAACTCAGACTTACCCTCTGATTCAGCCTCCGCGAGTATTTGTTCGGCTCGATCGGCCGGAAGCTCAGCGACAACCGTTACGGCACTCCTACCGGGTCGCCGAAAATCTACCGTCATCTGCTTCACAACCGGGAAATACTTCGCGGGATCAAATCTCACCAGGGCGAGGATGCCGGGCGGAATTTCAGCGGCGGTAAAAAGTACACCAGCGTACATAATGCCGACGTGATTGGTATTTCCCTCAAACGGAACAGTCAAGACCACACGCTGTGGTGAGACCTCAGTTACCGATAGACCGATGTGATCTGCGAGTGGAATAGCGTTACGAACAATATTGGTTGTGTCTTCTGGAGATGGCACCCCGGGCTCTGACATGACACCATCGTATTGTCAGAGGAAAGCGAAACAGACGGGGGGCGGACGCCACGAAGGCGTTAGCGCAATCGGGAGAACAATGTCATCAGATCAAGAATCGAGCAATCGCGGACCCGGTGGCCTATTCGATCGACTGTCATTGACGGAACGAAAGTGGACTCTTGCGGCAC
This sequence comes from Candidatus Nanopelagicales bacterium, assembly GCA_029939085.1. Taxonomy (GTDB): domain Bacteria; phylum Actinomycetota; class Actinomycetes; order S36-B12. The sequence continues at coordinate 340 of JAOZTQ010000148.1, read as the reverse complement.
TCCGAAACGAAACCGTCGGTGGCGTTCTTATGCTCACGGCGGCCGCGGTTGCGCTCATTCTCGCGAACTCGCAGTTCGGTGATTGGTACGCCGAGCTCTCAGAGACGACCTTTGGTCCAGCAGCTCTTAAGCTCAATCTCAGCCTTTCAGTCTGGGCGGCCGACGGCCTGCTAGCTATCTTCTTTTTCGTGGCAGGCGTCGAGTTACGGCATGAACTGCAACTCGGAAGTCTGGCTCAACCTTCTAAAGCCGCTGTGCCCATAGCCGCCGCTGTCGGTGGCATGGCGTTGCCAGCCGTGCTCTATGTCGCCGTCAACCTCTTTGCTGAGGGTGGCGAACT
>JAOZTQ010000010.1:14097-15841 GCA_029939085.1 Candidatus Nanopelagicales bacterium | reverse complement strand
AACGTGAAATTTTTGAGACGGTTCAATCAGTCAGCGGCGTAGGGCCCCGAACGGCGCTAGCTCTGGTGGGCACCCTCACCGGTGAAGGTCTACGTCAAGCGGTTTCTTCAGGTGATGAGAAGGCGCTGATGCAGGTGCCGGGAATCGGTAAAAAGGGTGCACAGCGCATTCTTCTTGAGTTAGCAGACCGAATTGGGCCGCCATCCGAAGTGTCATCGGGTCAGACACACGCTCCCGATAGTGGTGTAAGGGAAGCCGTTGCCTCAGGTCTGGTCTCGCTGGGCTGGTCGAGCCGCGACGCCGACGCTGCGATAAAGGAGATTGGACAGCACGATCCCGAACTCCTGAACAAGGGACCAGTAGCAGTCGCTCTGCGGGCAGCATTACGAGAGTTGCAGCGATGAGTGTCGAGCGGATCGTGAGCCCCGAAGCCGAACCGGGTGAGGCAGCACTCGATTCCGCACTCCGCCCCACGAGGTTGGCCGATTTCACCGGACAACCTCGAGTGCGTGATCAGCTGGATCTTGTCCTAACCGCAGCCCGAAATCGAGGTCGTGCCCCAGACCACGTCCTGTTGAGTGGTCCTCCGGGGCTGGGAAAGACGACGTTAGCCGGCATTATCGCGGCCGAGTTGGAGGTGCCGCTGCGCATCACCAGCGGCCCGGCTCTGCAGCACGCAGGTGATCTAGCGGCCATTCTGACCAGTCTGCAGCCGGGAGAAGTATTGTTCTTGGACGAGATTCATCGGACCTCGCGTGCCGCGCAGGAGTTGCTGTACATCGCCATGGAGGACTTTCGGGTGGATGTGGTCGTGGGCAAGGGGCCAGGTGCAACAGCGGTTCCACTAGATCTTGAGCCATTTACGCTGGTAGGTGCGACGACTCGCACTGGTTTACTTCCGGGGCCGCTACGAGATCGATTCGGCTTTACGGGCCATTTGGACTTCTACGATCAGCCTGATCTAGCCAATATTTTGTCGCGCTCAGCGGAACTCCTCGGCGTTGGCGCCGAATTTGACGGAATTCAGGAAATCGCTGGGCGCAGCCGCGGTACGCCGCGAGTGGCTAATCGGCTACTCCGAAGAGTTAGAGACTACGCGGAGGTGCATGGTGACTCAAAGATCGATCTTGAACGAGCAGTAGCCGCCTTGGAACTGTACGAAGTCGACCGCCTAGGGCTGGACCGGTTAGATCGGGCAGTTCTTGAGGCGTTGATCAAGAGATTCGAGGGCGGACCAGTTGGCCTGAATACGCTCGCCATCGCGGTTGGCGAGGAAAGCGAAACGGTCGAAACGGTCGCAGAACCCTTCCTGGTCCGGCTGGGGTTCCTAAGTCGAGGCCCGCGTGGACGCGAAGCTACCCCGGCCGGTTGGCAGCACCTGGGTATGACACCAACAGCGCCAAAACAGAGCCAACTCGCGATCTCTGAAGGGGACCTACCGCAGTAGCGAGTAGACACTAGGTAGGGTAGGGCGATCGCTCTACGTAGGAGGTTTGGTGGCTGCTCCGCAGTATCGGCCAAGCAAGTACCTAATTTTATTGCTGGTACTGATTATTGGTCTGTCGGTGTGGGCGTTCCTGCCTGGTGAAGGTAATTCCCGGACTCCGCGGCTCGGACTCGACCTCCGCGGTGGCACGCAGGTGATTCTTGACCCTCAACCAATCAACGAAGGCGCTGAGGTAACTGAGGAACAGTTGGAGCAGTCCGTTGAGATCATTCGACAGCGTGTCAATGGTGTCGGTGT
>JAOZTQ010000010.1:10939-13997 GCA_029939085.1 Candidatus Nanopelagicales bacterium | reverse complement strand
GCCGCCGAAGGTGATACGGAAGAATCCGGGAGCCAGGGCGCCGAGATTGTGCAGTCAAAAAATAACGATGCCCAGTTCCAGCAGGACGTCCTGGCTTTGGACTGCACCGATCCGAAGAACCAATCGGGCGGGACACCAGATGATCCAGAGCAGTGGTTAGGCACTTGTGATCGTGATGGTGCAGCCAAATACATCCTCAAGCCCGCATTTATTCGCGGAACCGATATCAATGAAGCAGCAGCACAGCTGCCGCAGCAGGGTGCCGGCGGTTGGGTTGTCACGCTGTCTTTCAATAGTGAGGGTGCAGGCAAACTGGCCGAGATTTCCGGTGAACTGGTAAATCTGCCGCCACCCAACAATCAGTTCGCGATTGTGCTGGACGGGGGAGTGGTTTCTGCCCCGTCATTTGAAGATCAGATTCTTGGTGGCGAAGCTCAAATAACTGGCAACTTTACGATCGAAGAAGCCGAAGATCTCGCGAACGTGTTGAAGTTTGGTGCGCTCCCAATCACGCTCGAGGTCCAACAAGTCGAGAGTATTTCGGCCACGGTTGGTGAAGGTTATTTGCAGGCAGGAATTTTGGCGGGCGTCATCGGACTAGTGCTGGTCGCGCTCTGGCTGACCTTCTACTACCGGATTCTCGGAGTCATCTCCGCGCTGAGCTTGCTGATCGCGGGGTGGATGACCTACTGCCTCTTCGTCATCCTCGGCAACACGATTGGCTTCACACTGACACTCGCCGGTGTCGCCGGTGCGATTGTGTCTATCGGCATCACGGCCGACTCCTTTATCGTTTACTTCGAGCGAATACGTGACGAAATTCGCGATGGGAAGTCTCTGCGCCGGTCCGTCGATGAAGGATGGGTGCGTGCTCGTCGAACACTCCTCGCAGCCGACTTCGTATCGATTCTGGCTGCTGCGGTGTTGTATTTCCTCAGCGTCGGAAATGTGCGTGGCTTTGCGTTTGCGCTGGGGCTGACCACATTTATGGACGTTGTAGTTGCCTTCTGGTTCACGCGTCCCAGCGTGACCGTGTTGGCGCGTTCGGCATGGATGCAACGCGGCGGCAGCTTCACTGGGCTATCGCCCAAGCGTTTGGGAGTCGAATCGCTCGCCGGAACACGACGTGAGCGTGGGAGTGCCAGCAGGACGCGCAGACGCGCAACGGCTGGCAGTAGCAGTAGCAGTACCGGTGCTGGGTCGGAGGACTGAAGTTATGTCAGGTTTTAGGACTTTCGCCCAAGGGCTCTACTCGGGTCGAGTCAGCTACAACTTCGTCGGTCGACGTAAACTCTGGTACGTCATCTCGGGGATCATCCTTGCGATCACTTTGGGTTCATTGATATTTCGGGGACTGAATCTCGGAATTGAGTTCCGGGGTGGTTCCGAGTTTCAGGTTCCAAGCGCGCAATGTTCAGTGCAGCAGGCTCAGGACACGACGAATTCAGTCGTCGATGGGCAAGCCGTCGTTACCGAACTTGGTGACGGGACATTGCGCATCCAAACTCAAGAAGTACCTCCGGCTACTAGCGATCAGGTGACTCAGGCTCTGGCGCCGGTGTGTGGTGTTGAGGCGACGGATATCAAGATTCAGTTGGTCGGGCCGACCTGGGGTGCCAACGTCAGTCAGAAGGCCCTGCAGGGGCTCATTGTCTTTTTGATCTTGGTCACCATATTCCTCTCCATATATTTCGAGTGGCGGATGGCAGTCGCTGCCCTCGTCGCATTGGCTCATGACCTGATCATCACAATCGGGGTCTACTCATTGCTGGGCTTTGAGGTGACGCCTGCGACGGCGATCGGTGTGCTGACGATCCTGGGCTATTCGCTATACGACACTGTGGTTGTATTCGACAAGGTCAAAGAAAATACGCAGGGTGTATTAGGTCAGAGCAGGCTTACCTACGCTGAGTCCGCCAACCTTGCCGTCAACCAGTCGTTAATCCGATCCATAAACACCTCAATCACTACGTTGCTGCCAGTGGGCGCAATCCTCTTCGTTGGTGCCTGGATCCTGGGAGCAGGCACCTTGAAGGATCTTGCGCTAGCGCTGTTCGTGGGCATCGCTGCCGGGACGTACTCCTCAATCTGTGTCGCTACTCCGATATTGGCTCAGTTGAAACAACGAGAGCCGGAAGTCCAGGCCTTAGAGCGGCGCGTTGAAGCTCGACGCAAGAAGAGCGAAGATCCGTCAGAGGTCAGCAAAGAAGACACAGTAGTAGCGGTTTCGGAAGGTCTGGGTGAGAGTCGCAGCGTGACTGAATCAACCGTCCGAAAACAGCCCAAGCGCGCTAGTCGATCAAAACGAAAACGTTAACTAGTCCGCAAGCTCAGCACATCGGCATCGGCAGCCCAATGACCAGTTACTGCGTACACTGGCGGTAGGAGGTGCTGTGACCGATCAGTCAACGACATCATCGGGCGGATTTGACCCAGTCGCCTCCATGCAGGCTGCAACCGAACAGATGTCTCGGTTACGAGATCGGATTTCACGGCTCACCCCTGGCGGTAGGAGCGGCTATCCCGAACTTGAACCGCTTTTTCGGACACTGAAGCGCTACCACCCCCGCAGTGATCTGCGGCTTCTCGAACGAGCCTATGAAACCGCGGATTTGCTCCATCGCGATCAGTTGCGTCGTTCCGGTGAGCCCTACATCACGCATCCGTTGGCGGTTGCGATCATCTTGGCTGAACTCGGTATGACCGGACCAACGCTTGCGGCAGCACTACTGCACGACACGGTCGAAGATACGGAATACAGCCTAGAAGCGCTGACTGAAGATTTCGGCGAAGAAATCGGGTCCTTGGTAGACGGTGTAACCAAGTTAGATCGAGTGACCTATGGCAAGGCATCCGCAGCCGAAACTGTTCGCAAGATGGTCGTTGCCATGGCTCAAGACATTCGTGTCTTGGTCATCAAACTCGCAGACCGGTTGCACAATATGCGCACTATCAGCTGGTTACCGGAGGCCAAACAACAAAAAAAGGCCACCGAGACCTTAGAGATCTTCGCTCCGCTCGCACATCGACTCGGTATGAATACCTTGAAGTGGGAGTT